>JAURCW010000144.1 GCA_030828265.1 Burkholderiales bacterium
AATGCATCCGTGCGTTCTCTGCTTGACGACCCGGCCAGTGCCATTTTAGAAATCGATCGTCAGGTTCTTGAAACACAGCAGAAGCTAACGCCTGAACAAACCCAGCATTTCCTGGTGCCCCTTGCCGGCAGCCTCATTCCTTGGATTGACGCTGACCGTGGCGATGGCACAAGCCTGGAAGAGTGGAAGGGTGGCGCGGAAACCAACAAAATCCTGGGCCGAGGCCCTGGGTTTGATAAGTCGCCCATTCCTATTGACTCCATTTGCGTTCGAATTGGTGCCATGCGCTGCCATAGCCAGTCGCTCATGTTCAAACTTACGAGAGATGTGCCACTTAAGGACATTGAACAGATGATCGCCGAGGATAACCCCTGGGTTCGGCTCGTGCCGAATACAAAAGAAGAGAGCATTCATCAGCTCACGCCTATCCAGGTTACGGGCAGCCTCAATATCGCGGTGGGTCGCCTGCGTAAGCTTGCCATGGGCGAGCAGTATCTTGGCGCCTTCACTATTGGCGATCAGTTGTTGTGGGGTGCGGCCGAGCCTTTAAGGCGCATGTTGCGCATCCTTCTGAAGGTCTAGTCCTTTGCCCGACGCAAGCCGAGGCCTAAGCCGAGGCCTTGCATGACCGGCCGACTTGCTCTTGGTCTGGAGTACGACGGAACGCATTTTCAAGGCTGGCAGACCCAGCCCTCGGGCGCCTCGGTCCAAGATCACCTTGAGCGTGCCCTCGGCCAATTTGTAGGCGAACCCGTTGCCACGGTGTGCGCAGGTAGAACCGATGCAGGCGTTCATGCCAAGGGGCAGGTGGTTCATATTGATTCGGTCGTTGATCGGCCGCTTTGGAATTGGGTTCGTGGCGTGAATGCCTTTCTGCCCCCTTCCATTCGGATGCAGTGGGCAAGTCATGTGGATGCTAATTTTCATGCAAGGTTTTCAGCAAAGTCCCGTGCCTATCGCTACACGCTCTACAACCATGCTGTGGACTCGCCTTTGCAAAGTCGTTTCGCCACCTGGGTTTTTCAGCCGCTTGATCATCTGGCCATGCATGCCGCTGCCCAGGCTCTGGTGGGTGAGCATGACTTCTCCAGTTTTCGGGCGGCCGAATGTCAGGCGCAGTCACCCGTGCGCAGGCTCTTGTCGGCGAAGGTCAATCGACTTGATCGGCTGGTCACCATCGACTTACAAGCCAATGCCTTTCTACATCATATGGTTCGCAATATTGTGGGAAGCCTTGTGGAGGTGGGTCGTGGGGTCCAGCCAGACGATCATCTCGCTCGCCTACTGCAAGTGAGAGACCGTCGTGCCGCGGATCGAACCTTTCCTGCTCAGGGTCTGTGCCTCGAACATGTCGAGTACGATCAAGTCTTCGTATGCGAACCCGAGTCAAAATCTGCGGACTAACCCGGCCTGAGGAGGCCTTAGAGGCCTGTCGCCTGGGGGCAGATGCCATTGGCCTCGTTTTTTATAAGAAAAGTCCCAGGGCGGTGAGCCTAGAGCAGGCACTTGCAATTCGAAAAGTGCTACCTGCCTGGGTCTGCTCGGTGGGGCTTTTCGTAATCAGTACCAAAGAGGAAATGCTCGCCACCTCGCAGGCCGTTGGGCTGAGCCACATTCAGTTGCATGGCGATGAGCCCCCTGAGCTAGCGACTCAACTTGGGCGTCCGGTGATTAAGGCCATTCGTCTCAGCCCCTCCCTCTCTTCCGATTCGACGGAATTAAAGGGCCTGGCCCAAGAGGTTCAGGCCTGGCAAGGCATTGCTCAGGCGATTTTATTTGATGCCGACTCGACCGGGTTTGGGGGTAGTGGTCATCAGTTTGACTGGGGGCTTTTGCCAAGGCTAACGGCCGGGCTGGAGCACCGCTGGGTTTTAAGCGGGGGCTTGACCCCGGGTAACGTTGCGCAAGCCATTCAGGCCGTGCAGCCTCCTTGTGTGGATGTCTCCTCGGGCGTGGAGGTTGAGGAGCAGGGCATTCTTCACAAGGGACGCAAAGATTTGCGTAAGATGGAGGACTTCCTGCAGGCCGTTGCCCAAGCAGATGCCTGACGAATTCCGGAGTCATGAACCATGAAGCCTAACGACCTGCCTTATAACTACCCCGATGCCTCTGGCCATTTTGGGCCCTACGGCGGCTCTTTTGTGTCGGAAACCCTGGTTTTTGCCCTTGAAGATCTTAAGGTGGCCTACGCCAAGCTTAAGGATGATCCTGTTTTTAAGGCGGAATTTGCACGCGAACTCAAGCATTTTGTGGGTCGGCCAAGCCCCATTTATCATGCCCGTCGCTGGTCCGATGAACTGGGTGGCGCCCAAATTTACTTCAAGCGTGAAGACCTTAACCACACGGGCGCCCATAAGGTAAACAACACCATCGGCCAGGCCCTGCTTGCCCGCGCCATGGGAAAACCTCGAGTGATTGCAGACACAGGGGCAGGCCAGCATGGCGTCGCCACAGCCACGGTGGCCGCCCGGTTTGGTATGAAGTGCGTGGTCTACATGGGTTCGACCGACGTCGCTCGGCAGGCGGCAAACGTTTATCGCATGAAGCTTCTCGGAGCCGAGGTGGTGCCTGTTGAAAGCGGCTCAAAGACACTTAAAGATGCCCTGAACGAGGCCATGCGCGACTGGGTGACCAATGTCGAAGACACCTTCTATATTATTGGTACCGTGGCCGGCCCCCACCCTTATCCAGCCATGGTTCGGGACTTTAATTCGGTGGTGGGTAAAGAGTGCCTCTGGCAGATGCCAGAGCTTATTGGGCATCAACCCGACATTATCGTGGCCTGTGTCGGGGGCGGTAGTAATGCCATGGGTATTTTTTACGATTACATTGACAAGCCGGGCGTGCGCCTTATTGGTGTGGAGGCGGGTGGCGAAGGCGTTCAGTCGGGGCACCATGCGGCCTCCCTTACTGCGGGCACCCCTGGCGTTCTGCATGGCAACCGTACTTACCTGTTGCAAGATGCCAATGGCCAAATTACGGAAACCCATTCGGTTTCGGCTGGGCTTGACTATCCTGGCGTCGGCCCCGAGCATGCATGGCTTAAAGACTCTGGCCGGGCCGAGTACGTACCCGTCAACGACCAAGAAGCGCTCGATGCCTTTCACCATTGCTGTCGTATCGAGGGCATTATTCCTGCGCTCGAGACAAGCCATGCCCTTGCCTATGCCGCCAAGCTTGCGCCGAGCCTACCCAAAGACAAGTCCATCTTGGTGAATCTCTCAGGGCGGGGTGACAAGGACATGCATACCGTTGCTCAGGCCTCTGGTCTTCAGATGTAGTCGAGCCGTTTATTGCATCAGGGTATTGTTGGTTAAAAGGGGACGGCTTTGGCATCAACGCGACTCTTAGAGTGTTTCAAGGCTTTGCAGTCCCAGGGTCGTAAGGCGCTTATTCCCTACGTCACAGCGGGGGACCCGGCCCCTGACGAGACCGTGAGTCTGATGCACACGCTTGTTGCTTCGGGCGCCGATGTCATTGAGCTTGGCGTTCCGTTTTCCGATCCCATGGCCGATGGTCCCGTGATTCAACGCTCCAGTGAGCGCGCTTTGGCCCGCGGTGTAAGCCTTTCAAACTGCCTTGATTGGGTGAAGACTTTTCGTCAGGTCGACACGAAGACCCCCGTCGTGCTCATGGGCTATGCCAATCCTATCGAGCGTATGGGTGTCGATGTCTTCGTGTCCAAGGCCTCGCAGGTGGGCGTTGATGGTGTGCTTGTGGTGGATTACCCACCGGA
>JAURCW010000034.1 GCA_030828265.1 Burkholderiales bacterium
AGAGCATGGCGGTGTAGCCTGCGGTTCCAATGGCCATGGCCTGACGTGATGTCATGCCCTGGGGTTTGTGAATGAGCCAATCACCTCTCACGCGAGCTTTTTCAGCAAGCCCTCCCCAATGGCCCTCGCCCACACCCCAGCCGTTCAGGATGACCTCGTCACCTGGCTTAAATAGAGGGTCGGCCGACTCCAACACCTTGCCGGCAAAGTCGATGCCAGGCACCATGGGGTACTTGCGAACCACGGGTGATCGACCTGTAATGGCAAGCCCGTCTTTGTAGTTCAGCGTGGAGTAGTCCACCTGAACAAGCACATCGGGGCCTTCGGTGGTGGGCAAGGCCGACTCTTCAAGGGTCTGAAGCGTGGCCTGTGGAAACTTCTCATCTTCGGATTTGGTCAGGACAATGGCGCGAAACATCTTGTCGTACTCCTTTCGTAGAAGGGCTACACTCTTGGGTCTATGATGACAGATTCGTTCCTTAACCCTGCTGCGGGTCAAGCTTCGGGCAGGTCGGCGAAGGCAGGCACAGCTTTTGAGTTTCCTCTTCAGGACTCTTCGGGCTCGGTTTGTCTACGGCAGGCCTGGGCGAGCCTGCCTGAGCCTGTTACTGGGGATGAGAAAGAAAGTCTTCTTCAGGACATTCGTAGTCTGCTGCGCGAACGTAATGCCGTGTTGGTGGCTCACTATTATGTGGATGGGGTGATTCAAGACCTTGCCACGGAGACGGGTGGCCTGGTGGCAGACTCCCTTGAAATGGCCCGGTTCGGTCGAGATCATTCGGCCCAGACCCTGATCGTGGCGGGTGTGCGGTTTATGGGTGAGACCGCCAAAATTCTCTCGCCTGAAAAAACAGTTCTTATGCCTGACCTCCAGGCAAACTGTTCGCTCGATCTGGGATGCCCTGCCGATGCCTTTGCGCAATTTTGCGATGCCCATCCCGATCGCACCGTGGTGGTCTATGCCAACACCAGTGCTGCGGTGAAGGCCCGTGCCGACTGGATGGTGACCAGTTCATGTGCCGTCTCCATTGTGAAACACCTGCATAGCCAGGGCGAAAAAATTCTTTTTGCGCCCGATCGTCACCTGGGCCACTACATTGCCGAGCAGACCGGGGCCGATATGCTTTTGTGGGAAGGCCACTGCATTGTTCACGACGAGTTCAAGGCCGTTGAGCTTTCGAGCCTGAAAGAGCGCCACCCTGAGGCGATGGTGCTTGTGCACCCCGAGGCTCCTGCCGGCGTGATTGCGCTTGCCGATCGCGTAGGTTCGACCACCGCCATGATTAATGCCGTTGTGGAGAACGATGCCAAGAGTTTTATTGTGGCGACCGATCAGGGTATCTTGCATCGTATGCGGCAGCTCGCCCCCCAAAAGACGCTCATCGAGGCCCCCACGGCAGGAACCAGTGCCACCTGTAAAAGCTGTGCTCACTGTCCATGGATGGCCATGAATGGTCTCAAGGCGCTTCGTGATGCCTTGCTTCGCTCGGGCGCGCCCTATGAAATTCATGTTCCAACGGATACTGCAGAAAAGGCTGTGAACTGCATCAATCGTATGCTCGCCTTTACAGCCCCCAGTTCGGGCCCTGCGTTAACGGGCTCTTCAGCAACAGGTCTCGTTCCCCATATTGGCGCCGCTTAGCTTTTCCAAAAACGAGAGCCTGGAGGATGCCATTGAGCGCAATGTGCTTGATGCGCTTCGCGAGGACATTGGTACAGGCGATCTCACCGCAGAGCTTCTTCATGATTCGCGCCGATCGTCGGCCAGGGGCGAAGCCTTGGTCTTGCTGCGTGAGCAGGCGGTTGTTTGTGGAAGGCCTTGGTTTGATGCCTGTTTCGCAAGGCTTGATCCGACTGTGAAGGTTCAGTGGAATGTAAGCGAGGGGGATGAGGTGCCGGCCAATGAACAGGTCTGCCGCATTACAGGCCCGACGGACGTGCTTGTGACCGCCGAGCGTTCAGCGCTTAATTTTTTACAGATGCTCTCTGGTGTTGCCACCCAGACACGCCATTATGTTCGGGCCATTGAAGGTCTGAGCCCCAACCCACGGGGCTGCAAAATTCTGGATACTCGCAAGACCCTACCCGGACTGCGTCACGCCCAGAAGTATGCGGTACGCCTAGGGGGTGGGGCCAACCATCGACTCGCCTTGTGGGACGCCATTTTGGTGAAAGAGAATCATATTGAGGCGGCCGGTGGGCTTGAGGCTATTCTGGCAAAGCTTGCTCAGAGGCCTTTAAACGGCGCATGGGCGCAGGTGGAAGTGGAGACGCTTGAGCAGCTTGAGCGCGCGCTTTTGGCTGGGGCCACCATGATTCTTCTTGATAACTTCAATCTTCATGGTATGACCCAGGCAGTGGCCCTTGCAAAGAAACTGGCGGAACAAATGGGCGTGGAGCCGGCTGTGCTTGAGGCTTCAGGGGGGCTAAGCCTTCACGACATAAAAGGGGTTGCAGCAACAGGTGTCGATCGTATATCCATTGGACAACTCACCAAATCAGTGAGCGCCATTGATTATTCGATGCGCATAATCTAAAGCCAGGGAGGGTGCCTGTGGACACCGTGGCGTTGCAGCTCCTGAACCAGAGTTCAGGTGGGCGAGGTCAACCAGGCTTCGGGTTCATTCGACGGGGAACGCTCACACCCGCCTGGTAATTTCCTTGCCCTAGCGCAAAGGCATTGGTTCAGAGACATGAATGCCACAGCACCACAGGCCAGCCCAGTGTATTACGAATGGAGCCTTAAAAGCGCCATGATCTCACTGGCATTCGTGGCCAGTGCGTCGGCTCCCCAGTCCTGAGGCAGGGGACCAAGCTCCACCGGTGCCATGGCAATGGCCATAGTGAAGCAGCCCGCGTGAAACCCGCTAATAACGTCGCGCCGGTCATCGCCTAAATAAACCACCGCCTGTGCAGGAAGACCAAGTTGTTCAACGGCCATCTGCAGCGGCGCGGGATGAGGCTTGGGGAAGGCGGCTGAGTCACCGCTGATGCAGACGGCCATGCGGCTGCGAAGGTTCATGGTTTTTAGCAAGGGTTCGGTGAAGCGCGCAAACTTATTGGTCACTACACCCCAGGCCATGCCAGCCTGTTCAATTTCATGAATAACGGTGTCGAGGCCAGGAAGAAAGACCGTTTCCTCGCATAGACGGGATTCGTAGTGGTTCAAAAACTCTTGTCGAAGGGCTTCGTAGCCTGGGTCCTCATGGCCCACCTCAAGCGCCTTAAGAATCATGCCTCGCGCGCCGTGCGAGCAATACGGGCGAAGCTCGTCGATGGGAAGGGGTGACATTCCACGCGCAAGTCGCATGGCATTGGCTGCACCGCCAAGGTCTGGGGAGGTGTCGAGCAGGGTGCCATCAAGATCAAAGAGCACCGCACGCGATGGCTGTTTGAGCCAGGTTTCCTGCCAGTCGGGTCTTGCGTAAGGAGGGCTCCAGTCTTTTGAAAGGGTGTCTGGATTGATGGCAAAGCCTGGAATCACGTTGTGTTCTTTAAAGGGGACGGCTAAAGGCCATGATGTAGTTCACATCCACATTGCGCCCGAGGGAGTAGACCTTGGTGAATGGGTTGTAGTGAAGGCCAATCATCGACTTCAGCAGAAGGCCTGCGTCTTGCGCGGCCGCATGAAGTTCGGAGGGGCGAATGAATTTCGCGTATTCGTGGGTGCCCTTGGGCAGCAGTCTTAATACGTATTCCGCACCCACAATGGCAAAAAGAAAGCTCTTTGGGTTGCGATTGAGGGTTGAGAAAACGGCATGCCCACCGGGCCTAACAAGCTTGGCACTGGCCTGAATAACCGAGGCGGGCTCGGGCACATGTTCAAGCATTTCCATGCAGGTGACAAGGTCGTACTTGGCGGGTTCACGGGCTGCAATGTCTTCGGTGGCGATGCATTCGTAATCCACCTCCACACCCGACTCCAAGGCATGCAGCCTTGCGACCCCTAAAGGCTTCTCAGCAAGGTCAATGCCTTTTACCTGCGCGCCTTCTCGGGCCATGGCCTCTGCAAGAATACCTCCCCCGCAGCCCACGTCAAGAACGCGCTCACCCTTTAATGGGTGAAGCCCGTCAATCCAGTCGAGCCTTAAAGGGTTGATCTCGTGCAAAGGGCGAAATTCGCTGGTGGGATCCCACCAGCGGCTCGCCAGTTCGCTGAACTTAAGAAGCTCTCCAGCATCTGCGTTGGCAGATGGGGCATCAGCTTTGGTGGAGGTCATGGACCCTCTACCTTCAGGCGCTCTTACTTACTAAGCACCTTGCTACCAATAAGCTCCACCGCCACTCGACGGTTTTGAGCGCGTCCTTCGCCCGTGGCGTTGTTTGCAACAGGCTGAGTTTCGCCAAAACCCTCGGTCTTAATGACGTTAGCAGGTACCCCTTGCTTCACCAAAAACTCTTTCACAGCCTCTGCACGACGAACCGACAGTTTCAGGTTGTAGCCTTCGGAGCCCACCGCATCGGTGTGGCCCTCGACCTGGATCTCTTCAATGTTTGTTCCCTTGGCTTGCTCGAGCATTTGTAAAAGTGCTGCCGTGCCCTCGGGTTTTAGGCTTACTCGATCGAAGTCAAAAAAACTGTCTGCCTTGTACGTCACAGATTGGGGAGTCGGAACAACAACCGGAAGAGAGGCCGCCTTGGGCTCCACCCCAGAAGAGCCACTGGGTGCAGGCGTAGCAACAGCCTTCTTGGGGGCGAGGGACGGATCGCACTGCTCGGTGGCCATACTTGGTGCAAAGTAACCCGACCGCACACACTCACCAAAGCCTGATCGAATCGGCTGCCCCGAACTGTCCTTCCAATAGCCCATGCCCTCTTGCGCTTGGGCAGGTGCGACCGGCAGCCCGGTTACGACGACGCAGATGGCAACAAGCGCAGTGGCAACTATTGTTTGTGTTTTTTGTGAGACTGATTTCAGGCAAATCATGATGAGTCATCCTTGGGAGAAAAAGAAAATAGCAAGTTAAGTCGAGTTCGAGTGCACGGCCCTAGTTGAAAAGCAAAATTACCAGTCCTGTAAGAAGAAAACCAAGCGCCGCAAGTCGTCGTATTGAAGTTCCGGGAAGGCGAGTGGCGAGCTTTTCTCCCACAAGCACTGCGGGCACATTAGCCAGCATCATACCAAGCGTGGTGCCCACGATAACCCAGACCACCGATTGCAATTCGGCCGCGAGGGCTATTGTTGCGATCTGCGTCTTGTCGCCCATCTCGGCCAAGAAGAAGAGCACCAGGCTTAGGTTGAAGATCGTCCAGAAGGTCTTTGTTGGATTGTCGTCGGCCGCAAGCTCCTCATCCTTATCGGGAACGAGAATCCATCCGGCCATGGCAATGAACCCAAGACCCAGAATCCATCGAAGGGCTTCTGGACTTAAAAGGCTGGCAACAAAATGGCCCACGTAGGCTGCAAGCCCATGATTTGCAAGGGTTGCAAGCAAGATGCCCAAAACAATTGGAACAGGCCGGCGGTAACGCGCAGCCAGAATGAAGGAGAGCAGTTGGGTCTTGTCGCCGACCTCGGCCAGAGCTACAAGGCCGGTCGATAGGAGGAGGGCTTCCACCCTAGCAGGCCTTGGCCGGGACAGGCGAACGCACGAGGCCGGTACTCAGGCCGGACGATCTATTTAAATAAGCTATCAAAATAATAATGATAATAAATTTGATTAATTTAGCCGAGCAGCCGACACTTCTCTCATCGAGTGCAAAGCAGCGTCCCGTTGCTGGGATTGTCTACGAAAACTTGGCCGTACCTGGGCAAGGCGACTAAAAGGAGTTGACGATGAAGCACGATATGGCGTGGGATCCGGTGGCTGACCTTTTTGAATCGTTTGAGTATTCACGACGATTCTTAACTGCTGCTGCGTGTAGCCTTAGGCAAGGTTTCACAACGCTGTCTCCTTGGCTTTTAGAGGCGCGCGCGCATCCCTTCGTTTTCGCAAGCTTCTCGTTGGTTGCGGTTTTACTTGCCTTTAGTTTTGTTGCAGGGCTTGGTCAGCTTGCAGCATCGGGGCACTGGCAGCAGGCCCTTACAGGGGGTACAGCGGGTTTTGTCTCAACCGCCTTCGGTGCGTCGTTGGCCTTAGGTCTCAAGAAAATTTCTGAGAAGTCGCAAGACCTTATGTTGGGCTTCGCCGCGGGCATGATGCTTGCGGCAAGCGCCTTCGCTCTTATCGTGCCAGGCCTTGAGGAGGGCAAAGCACTCACGGGCTCGGGTCTCTTAGGTGCTGGCTTGGTGACTGTCGGTCTTGGCCTTGGCGTAATTCTTATGCTTGGGCTCGATCGGCTGACACCGCACAGTCACGAGCAGGTCGGTGCCTGTGGCCCGGGCTGCGAGCGTCTTGGGCGGGTTGGCCTATTTGTACTTGCCATTGCAATCCATAACATTCCCGAGGGTATGGCCATTGGTGTGGGTTTCGGCCAAGGCGATCTTGCAGTTGGCCTTTCGTTAACCTCCGCTATTTCTGTGCAGAACATTCCAGAGGGTTTGGTGGTTGCACTGGTTTTGCGCTCGGCGGGGCTCTCAACGACTTGGGCTGTTTTGATCGCGATGGCAACTGGGCTAATGGAGCCCCTTGGAGCGGTGGTGGGCTTTGTGGTTGCAAACGGCTATGCCTGGGCCTATCCGGTTGGGCTTGGTCTTGCAGCAGGTGCCATGCTCTTTGTCGTCTCGCACGAAGTGATCCCGGAGACTCATCGCAGAGGCCATCAGACCACGGCTACCATGGGCCTCATGGCTGGCTTTGCTACGATGATGATCTTAGATGTCGCACTTGCTTAACAAAGGAGAGAACAGATGAACGCACGACAAAAGCTTGCTAGGGCACCGGCGGTCAATATCGGGATCTCCGAGGCCGATCGCGCCAAAATTGCCAAGGGGCTCTCAAAATTTCTTGCTGACAGTTACACCCTTTATCTGCAGACCCACAACTTCCACTGGAATGTCACGGGACCCATGTTTAACACCCTGCACACCATGTTCATGACGCAGTACACCGAGCAGTGGGCGGCCCTTGACCTTATTGCAGAGCGTATTCGAGCTCTGGGCCACCCCGCGCCTGGCACTTACGCAGAGTACGCCAAGCTTGCTAGCGTGAAGGAGGTCTCTGGGGTTCCCAAGGCCATGGACATGGTGCGTATTTTGGTGGATGCCCAAGAGGCCACAGCTCGCACCGCGCGCGGGCTCTTTCCGGTTGTTGACAAGGCGAACGATCAGCCGACCGCTGATTTATTGACTCAACGCCTTGATGTTCATGAGAAGACCGCCTGGATGTTGCGCAGTCTTCTTGAGCAGTAATTTAAAAAAGGCGTCCACGAGCAAGCACAGGCCAGGTATCCACCACCTGGCCGTTTCGTACAACGACCAATTCGTCGTACAGGTTCACCGTGGGGTCGCAGTGGCCAGGAATAAGCCAGAGCTTTTTTCCGAGTAAGGACTCGGGTTCTGGCGTGTGCCCGTCTTGACTGGTCGTACATCGAAGAAGGCCATGTTCATCGTTCGCTTTTTCGTAGACGAGGCCAGGTGCGTTCTTGAGTTCTGGCAGCCCAGAGTCGACGCTTAAGGCCTTTAAACCCGCGTCAACAACTGCCCGGTCCGATGAGGTCTGGCTCATTACCGTCGTAAGAACAAACAGGCTTTGGGCGAAGTCCGGCTGAATGTTGGAGTCCCATTGGTTGCGCATGTAGTCAACATCCATGAAGACGTAGGAACCCGCCTGCAGTTCGGTAAAAAGACCGGTGCGTGCATCAAGGCCAACACTGCCTGAGCCACCGCCGGAGATGACCTTGGGTCGTGCGAGACCCAGTGCGTCAAAGGCCTCAAGGGTTTGCCTTACTTTGTTGCAGACAGCATCCACAACCGCAGCGCGTTCTTCAACCGAGCGCATATGCTGCGCAGTTCCGTGATAGGCCTGTAAGCCCACCAGCCGAAGCCAAGGCATATAGTCTTCGATGGTCCTCGCCAGTTCTGCCGCAGGCCTTCCAGCTGCAATGCCACAGCGGTTCTGTCCAACATTGATTTCAAGGTAGATGGAAAGCGGAGCGATGCTCTGCTCTTGCTCAGCCTGTTCAAGCGCTTTGTTCATAAAGCCCGCAGCCCGTGCACTGTCGACGCAGACAATAAGTTCACCGCCAAGGTGAAGGCAGCGGCGATGCAGGCGAACAAGCCGTTGAAGTTTCGCCAGGCCCACGACCTCGTTGGCAATAAGAATGTCTCCAATGCCCTCAGCGGCAAAAGCCTCGGCCTCGGAAACCTTTTGGCAGCAAATGCCGACCGCACCTGCGGCAAGCTGCTGCTTGGCCAGGGCGGGGCACTTATGGCTTTTTGCATGGGGGCGAAGTTTCAGGCCAAAGCTTGTAACAAAGGTTTGCAGTGCCTGAATGTTTGCATGCAGTACATCCTCATCCACCACCAGGCAGGGCGTATCGAGCATGTCCACCGACTGCCCAATTAGCTGGTGCTGGCTCATGGTGGGCAGGTTGGCAGGGGGACGATTGATGTCGAGGGCTTGGGTCTGTTGAGCTTTCATCATGGGGCTAGGTTTCGTGTGAGACACTCTCCATCCATTCTATGGTTAATCCCGCTTGGAACTATCGGCTTGCGCTTATTCTTTTATGGGTAACGCCTGCCCTCTGGTCAACCAACTACTTTGTTGCCAGGGCAGCGCCAGGCCTTATTGAGGCTCACCTTCTTGCGTTTTTACGTTGGTCGATGGTCTTTATTCTTCTTTTCCCGTTTGCCTACAAAGAGCTTCGTCGCGCCTGGCCGCTAACTGCTTTTGAGAAGAAAGACGCCGTGATCACCGGGGCGATGGGCATGTGGATTTGCGGTGCGATCGTTTATCTTGCGGGGCAGACGACCACAGCCATCAACATTGGTCTGCTCTATGCTCTCTCGCCGGTTCTCATTGCCATTGCCTCGGTTCGTTATCTTGGTGAGCGGTTTAGCCCTAGGCAGTCCATCGGCGTTGCTCTTGCCTTGTTGGGCATGGTCTGGATTGTGACCAAAGGTCGTCCGATGGTGATTGCAGAGCTTGAGCTGCAGCCGGGGGATCTATGGATTTTGCTGGCAGTCGTTTCATGGACGGGCTATTCCATTCGAATGAAGGCCGTGACCTCGCGCTTCTCACCGGTGACTCGGCTTGCGGTGATTACTGTAGGTGGGCTTTTGGTATTGCTGCCTTTTACGATTCTTGAGTGGCTCTGGGTCGCAGACTATGCTTTGACCACCGGAGGGCTTGGTCTTGCGGTTCTTGCAGCGCTTCTTCCAGGCGTGTTCTCTTACCTTGCCTATGCCTTTATGCAAAAGGAGCTTGGGGCCGCGCGATCGGGCACCGTACTTTACTTAGGCCCTTTCTACGCGGGACTGATTAGCTGGTTGTTGCTCAACGAGCCGCCTTCAGACTTTCATTTTGTGGGTGGCGCCTTGATTTTGCTTGGTATTTTCTGGGTCAGTCGCGCACCACGTCCTTAAGCTCTTGCGTTCTGCACGGGCATTCTGTCTCTCTGCAAGTTTTCATCTGCTCCGGCATAGCTTGCTAACAATATATAAATTTATATAATGTAAGCTCGTGTGGTGAAAAATCCCTAGCCCTTAAGGCCTGTAAGTCTTCCGGGCGCAAGGTGGTCAGTGGGATTTTTCGCCTGAACCAGCTCTCAA
>JAURCW010000038.1 GCA_030828265.1 Burkholderiales bacterium
AACCACATAACCAATACGTGGAACCGTGATGGAGGTCTCTGCCACATTGGTCGCAAAAACCACTCGACGCAGCCCACCCGGGCGAAAGACTCGGTCTTGCTCGGCCTGAGTAAGCCTCGAATAAAGGGCAATGAGCTCAACCTGCTGACCCAAGGGATTACCAGCAAGCTTTTCTTGGACAGCCTCCATGGATGCACGTATCTCGCGCTCCCCCGGCAGGAAGCAGAGGATGTCTTGGGCGCAGACTGAGACCGGCTGATGATCGGGGAACACCTTGGTCTGCAGAATCTCAAGGACGACGGTGGCAATCTGATCGGCAAGGTCACCGCCATCCCCCTCGTCTTGCCATGGCCGGTAAGCCATTGCAATAGGAAAGAGCCTTCCCGACACCTCGATGACCGGTGCGGACTGCCCGTTGATGGCAAAGTGACGCGAAAACTTTTCCGCATCCAAGGTTGCTGATGTGATGATGAGTCGAAAGTCGTCCCGCCGCTGGTGAATAAGCCTCTGTAAATACCCCAGGAGGAAATCAATATTCAAACTGCGCTCATGCGCCTCATCCACAATTATCGTGTCGTAACGCGAAAGCATGGGGTCCGTCTGAAGCTCGGCCAGTAAAATACCGTCCGTCATGAGCTTAATGGGAACGCCTGCTCGACTCTGGTCGTTGAACCGAACCTTGTAACCCACACCAGTGGCAGAGCCTCGCCCGCAGCCCACCGCGAGCTCCTCTGCGATACGACGCGCCACGGACACTGCTGCAAGCCGACGCGGTTGAGTATGCCCAATGGTTTTCCCATGCCGACCCCGGCCGCAGGCGAGCGCAATTTTGGGCAGCTGCGTCGTCTTGCCTGAGCCTGTTTCGCCACAAACGATGGTGACTGGATTCTCAAGAATGGCCTGCGCAATACGTTGCCAGTTTTCAGAGACCGGAAGCTCCTGAGGAAACTGGAAAGACCCATACTCCCAGGAAATGGGCTGGTCATGCGAAGAAGACAACATTAGAGAAGGCGACACATCCAAATTATAGGTTTTCACTTGCACCGAGGCGTTGAACCTCCTAACCTTCGGTACAACCCTTCTTTAGACTCTTAGTGCAAGTCATGATCCCTTCGAATCATCAACCTGACTTCGTCAGCTGGCTCCGTACCGTAGCGCCGTATATTCATGCGTTTCGCAATAAGACCTTCGTGATTGCATTCCCAGGGGAGCTGGTTGCTGAAGGTCAGCTGGAGTCGCTGGTGCACGACCTTGCCTTATTGCAGGCCATGGGCATGCGGTTGGTCATCACCTATGGCTCACGGCCCCAGATACAAGAGCAGCTCCGGCTTCGAAATATTCAAGAACACTACAGCCAAGGCCTACGAATTACCGACCGCGCTGCCCTAGAGTGCGCGAAGGAAGCAGCCGGCGAACTCAGGCTTGATATCGAAGCAGCCTTCTCCGCAGGCCTGCCGAATACACCCATGGGTAACTCGCGTATTCGACTCATGAGTGGAAACTTTGTCACAGCGCGCCCTGTAGGTATTGTGGACGGTGTCGACTTCGAACTCACGGGAGTGGTTCGAAAGGTTGAGGCCGACTCCATCCGACAGGCTCTCGATACGGGCTTCATTGTCCTTGTTCCTCCACTGGGCTTTTCGCCAACAGGCGAGGCCTTCAATCTATCGCTCGAGGATGTTGCGGCAAGCCTCGCCATCGCCCTGGATGCCTCGAAGCTCGTCTTTCTCGTCACCGACGAGGCCGTCCCCAACGACCACGGCAGGCCCCTTGTTGAGATTTCCGAAATGCAGGCTGAGCAGCTCATCCAGCATGAGGACATTGGCGAGGAGGCACGCATCACTCTTCAACACGCTCTTAAGGCTTGTCGAGGTGGGGTTGAGCGGGCGCATGTTGTACCGTTTCGAAAAGACGGTGCTCTGCTGCTTGAGCTTTTTACCCATGATGGAGTTGGCGTCATGATTGTTGAGGAGACTCTCGAAGCGCTTCGGCCAGCGACGGTTGACGATGTCGCAGCCATCGTCTCCTTGCTCGAACCGCTTGAGGCGGATGGAACTTTGGTTCTGAGAGGCCGCGCGCAGATTGAACGCGATATTGAGTTTTTTACCGTCATTGAACATGACGGCGTTATCTTTGGGTGTGCCGCTCTCTATAGCTTTGAGGATTCGGACATGGGCGAACTGGCCTGCCTCATGGTTCGATCGGATACACGGGAGATGGGCGACGGGGAACGACTACTTAAGAGTATTGAGGGCCAAGCTCGCCAGGCGGGTTTAAAACGGCTCTTCGTGCTAACAACGCGGACCACGCACTGGTTTCTTAAGCGTGGCTTTCAGCCCACGGCCATTAATGAGCTTCCGGTAACGCGTCAACAGGCCTACGATCAGGCCAGGCGCTCACAAATTCTCGTGAAAAAGCTTACCGCTTAAGCCTAGACTCCAAGCTCACGGGCATAAGGCCCCGCGCCGAGTGCACTAAACTCGGCGAGAATTTCGGGCACACGTCGGGGGTTCTGGTGAAGGGCACTCAAAACATCGTCGGGGGCCTGGATAAGGCCGTCAATGTAGCGAGCAGCCTTGCCCCCGCGATGGGCAAACTGCATGTGCCAATCACTAAAAAGACGCAGAGGAATTTCAGAGTCGGCCAGAACCTCGATGGCCTCGTGGCGCGAGTCGTGTCGAATGGCCGTCCAGACCCTTTGAAGTGGCAAGGCTGGGCCTTCAAGCCACTGAAAAAAGTGGCCTTCATCGTAGACGAGCAGACCGCTCAACCCTTCGGACTGATTACGTGAACGCGCTGCTGCGAGCAAATACAGCAGATCAATCTCCGTAAAAATCTGAGTCGCACGACTGTGATAGACCAACGTAGACAGCTTAGACTGTGGCATAAAGCCTCCCTGACAGTTCTAGTGTCAACCCTAATTGAAACTTTTGCAACCGAAAGTCAGGGTTTTACGGCCGTCGCAGAATGAGCCTTGTTTCCCCCGAGCCCAGAAGTCCCATTCCCAACACAGCAGACTGGTCTTCGAGCGCCTCGTCGAGCCAAAAGAAAAGACAGGGCTCGCCCTCGTGAAATGACCAATGAACCGCAGTGTCGTCGCCTTGACCAGCAACAGTGGCAAGGCCAAGCTCGGGAAAGGAGGGTAAATAAACCCCTTGTCCACGCGCCATGGGGATGAGGGTAAGCGTCTCACCCACAGGTCCCGCAAGGGCAGCTAAATCGTCAAGAAGGTTCGATGGCGAGACAGGCCTTGCGCTTGAAATTAGCAGCCCCTCGGCATCGTCGGTCTGATCGATTAGCAGGTCTTCATGAAGACTACCCATAAGCCTTGCCCAACGCGGCGAAAGTAGATGGGAGCGGCCATTGGCTAGCGCGAATGTTGCAGCCCGCCTACGCAAATGTCGACGAAGCATCGCCCGTGCGCCCCTTGCCATCCCCGCCACACGATCGGACGCCAAGGCCACCCAGCCTACGGAGGCAACAAGCCCCAAGAACTCCCAGTCGGCCTCGCTCGGCAGCCCGATCTCTGCATTGTTATCAACGGGAATCGACTGGGCCGAGGCCAGCCGATCACGCGAGGCCAGAAGGTTGTCGAGCCCTGCGAGTAGTCCGTCAAGGGACTTTTCGAGATCAGTGGGAGGTTGCTGCGACATGAGACGAGGAAGGAGCCTGGCTAACCAAGGCCGCCATAACGCGGTGTTGTTCCCCCTTTAGGGTTTCAAGGGTAATCTCAAGCTCTTCAATACTGGTACGCAGGTCTTGCATGTCCTCGGTGGCTGTGGAGCCTGCATCTAAATAAACATTCACCAAGGCCCTTCGCAGACGCTCAACCGACTCTTGAGCATGGGAGAGCTGCGCCTCGGAGTACAAAAGGCTCTCTTCAACAAGCTTTTCAAGTGAATCGGGCTGCTTATGATTTCCCGAGGTTCCCAGACTGGGGGCCTGCTGGGCTTGGGGGGGAGGGGTATCTTCGTCTTCGAACGATGATGACCCCACGGGGGAATGGCCTGATACATAGGAATGATGCGCCGAGCCTGTCTTAGCCAAAACGGGCTCAACCTCCTGATTTAGAAGCTGGGGTGCGCCTGAGCGGACAAAAGAAAGCAGAAAAAAAACAGTAGCAAGCAAAAGCAGGCATACGGCCAGACCAAGCCAAGGCAGGAAGGCAGGCACACCTTGAGACTTGAATTGCCTTATACCCTCCGGAAGGATGCCCTGGCTCAACCCCCAAACTGCAAGTTCACGCGCACCATTCCAAAGGAACTCGTATACCACCAAATGAGGTGGGGACCATGCGGCATTCATGGCAGACGGCGGCAAGAACCAGAGCTGCAGGGCTGATGCAATAACCGCCAATCCAATCGCAAGAAGGCCGACGATTACGAGGAGCTTCGCGATGGCGCGACTCTTTTGAAGCTGCACTAGAGATCTCCCGGCGCCACGCGAGCAGAGGGGCGCCAGTCAAGGTCGTCTGCAACCACGGCCTGCATGACATCGCCGTTACCCCATTTCAACAAAACGAGGTGGTTAGCTCCCGACTTGAGGTGAAGGGCGTCCCCCGCGCGGCCAGGATCGATAAGCCAGTCGGGCTCGTGGGCGAGAACGGGCAGGCCCAGTGCGAAGCCAAGCCCGGCTGTCGCCGCCACCCCCGCGGCCTGCGAACATGGATGAAAATCAGAATAGGCAAGCACCTTCAAGACCTCATGGTCCTGCAGCTCATAGCGGGAGTTGTCTCGGAAAAGTGCAAGCATTAGAGTATTTTCCCCCAGATCGGGGACATTGCACATTCTTTTTCAAGACCTGCCAAATAATGCTGATGCGCCTGCGCCTCGTCTTGCGAAACCTCCGCACGCTTTAAAGACCCTCTGGCAAGAATTTCGGAAAGTGGTTGAAGATCGTGCTGGCTCTGCTGCTCGCTAATTCCCAGGTCGTTTTGGCCCCGAGTCATGAGCAGATAGACCTCGGCAAGAAGCTCCGCGTCAAGAAGTGCGCCATGGAAGTGACGATGCTTATTAGATACGCCATACCTTTGGCAGAGCGCATCAAGCGAGTTGCGCTGCCCAGGATGCAGCTCTCGCGCAAGCTTGAGGCTATCTGTCACCTGGCAAAGTGTATCCGGACCCCCATCGCCCGCCTGAATGCGAATGGATTGATTAAGCAAGGCCAGCTCATGGTTAAGAAAACCAAGGTCGAAGGGCGCGTTGTGAATAACAAGTTCAGAGTCTTTCAAGAACTCAAGCAACTCATTAAGAATCTCTTCAAAGCGCGGCTCGTTCATAAGGCGCTCATAAGTCAGCCCATGAACTTCAACGGCCCCAGGGTCGACCTCACGCTCGGGGTTTAAGTAATAGTGAAGTCGCCTTCCCGAAGGACGACGACCTATGAGTTCGATAGCACCGACTTCAATAATACGGTGACCGTCTTCGGGCTTTAATCCGGTTGTTTCGGTGTCGAGGACGACGATACGCATGAGGCTACCCAAGCATAAATGGTGGGAATAACAAACAAGGTTAAAAGTGTTCCAAAGCTCATACCACCTACAACAACCCAGCCGATTTCCTGGCGGCTCTCAGAACCAGGACCCGTGGCAAGGGCGAGAGGCAAGGCACCGAAAATGGTGGCGATGGTGGTCATAAGAATAGGACGAAAACGCCTTACGGCTGCAGCCCGTGCAGCCTCGTATACCGACATGCCCGCAGCACGCAGTTGATTGGCGAACTCAACAATGAGGATCCCATTCTTCGCAATAAGGCCAATAAGTGCCACAAGTCCGATTTGCGAATAAACATTAAGGCTGCCGTTCGAAAAGTAGACCGTCACCAAGGCGCCCGTGAGCGCAAGGGGCACAGTCATAAGAATCACCAAAGGAAACACAAAGCTTTCGAACTGGGCGGCAAGAACCAAGTAGATGAAGAGCAAGGCCAGAACAAAGACAAATAAAAGAGTGCTTTGAGAATCTCGAAACTCACGAGACTGCCCGTCATAGTCCAGCGTGTAACCCGCAGGCAGTTGATCTCGAGCGGTCTTCTCAACAAATTCCAGGGCCTCGCCAATGGTGGTATCGGGGGCAAGACTCGCCGTGATGGTGACAGCACGCTGCTGCATAAAATGGTTAAGTTCGCGAGGACTGACCGATTCGGAAATTTTGAGAAGGCTCGAAAGTGGCACTAAACCGCCATCGCGACCACGCACATAAATAGCTTGTATATCTTGTGGTGTGTTTCGGTTCTGCTCCTCAAGCTGGACGACTACCTCGTACTGCTCATTGCCACGCTTAAAGCGGGTTACCTGTCGCCCTCCAAGCAAACTTTCCAATGTGCGTCCGATGGCCTCAACCTGCACGCCCATGTCTGCGGCTCGCTCACGGTCGATCTCGAGGCGAAACTCAGGCTTATTAAGCTGAAGGTCGGTATCAACCCCTCGGAGCATTGGATTCTCACTTAGGCGGTTACGTAGCTTCTCGGTAACCTCGGCAAGCTCATCCACGGGCGCTGAGGACAAAATAACCACCTGAATGGGGCGGGAACGAACACTCTGCCCGAGGGCTGGCGGATTCACTGCAAAGGCATTGACCCCTGGAATCGACAGCAATTTGGGCTGCAACTCCTGAGAAATTTCCATGGTTGATCGATCACGGTCATCCCAGTCCACAGGCCTAAAAAATGCAATGCCTCGTTCGACAGTGGGTGAGCCCGAGATCACAAAAAACTTATCGGCCTCGGGGACCTGCTTGAAAATCTCCTCGATACGAAGGGCGTAGCGAGCCGTGTAATCAATTGAGCTGCCTTCAGGGGCACTAAAAACAGAAACCAGAAAGCCTCTGTCCTCTGCGGGCGCCAATTCCTTTTTAATAACATTAAAAAGTAAAACACCAAGTCCAATGATGGCAAGCGCGACAAAACCAATGGCAAGCCTGCGATTAAGAATTCGATGAAGCACGGCTTCGTAAGAAACAAGAAGCTTGGCGAACCAAGACTCAAAGCCATCTCCCCATCGTCCAATAAAAGACGTCTGACTCTTAGCGGGTTGCCCCTCGAGCGCCTGCAAAGGACGAGGCTTAAGCAAACGACCACACATCATCGGAGAAAGCGTTAGCGCCACAAAGCCTGAGACAAGAACGGCACCGGCCAGGGTGAGGGCAAATTCCGTAAAAAGCCGGCCTGTTCGGCCTGTCGAGAAGGCCATCGGTGCAAAAACTGCTGCCAGGGTCAATGTCATCGCAACAACAGCAAAGCTAATTTCTTGCATGCCCTTGGTGGCTGCCTTTAACGGCTCCATACCCTGCTCAATGTGATGCGAGATGTTCTCAAGCACCACGATGGCGTCGTCAACAACCAGTCCAATTGAGAGAACCAAGGCAAGCAGGGTGAGCGTATTAATTGAAAAGCCTAAGGCATACAAAATAGCAAAGCTTGTAACAAGTGACACAGGTATTGTGACAAGAGGAATGATGGAGGCTCTGACCGAGCGCAGGAATACAAAAACTGTCAGACCCACCAGCAAGAGCGCCTCGGTAATGGTCTTGGCAACAGCACGAATCGACCGGTCGATAAACACGGAATAGTCGTTAGCCACCTCCATTCCAACAGTAGGCGGCAGGTCTTGTAGGATTGTGGGAATGGCCTTCGAAACCTCTTGTGAAAGGGTCAATGGGTTGGCAGTGGCCTGCTTGATGACCCCCATAGCAACTGTTGTCCGCCCTTTGTACCGAGCAACGCGTCTCTCATCCTCGGGGGCAATTTCAACCCGGGCGACATCACCCAGACGCACAAGCGCAGAGGACCCCTGAGGAGCACGTAAAACAATGCCTTCAAACTCCCTGGGCGTCTGTAGATCGGTAGGCGCCATCACCGAAAACTCGCGTCCCGGCGTTTCAACCCGACCCGCGGGAATTTCCACATTCTGACGCCGCAAGGCTTCCTCAACATCCTGGACCGTGAGCCCCTGACTCGCAAGTCGGTCTCGGTCAAGCCAGATTCGCATGGAGTAGCGTCGGTCACCAAAAATTCGCACATCGGCCGCGCCAGGTAGGTTCTGCAGTCGGGGCTTAACAACCCTGTTTGCAAGATCGGAAAGGTCCATTAAGGACATGGACTCACTATTGAAGGTGAGCCAGATGATGGGCTGCGCATCAGCCTCCACCTTCGAAATAACCGACTCGCTTACCTCTTCAGGTAGTCGGGAACGCACCCTTGCTACACGATCACGCACATCGGAGGCGGCGCTGTCGGGATCGCGGTCAAGCTTAAATCGCACCGTAATCTGCGAACGCTCAGAGCGCGAGATGGAGGTAAGGACCTCAATACCCTCAATGCCCGCAATGGAGTCCTCAAGCGGCTTCGTAACCTGAGATTCGATAATCTCTGGCGAGGCACCGCGGTAGTCCGTACTGACGGTAACAATCGGCTCTTCAATTTTTGGGTATTCACGAATGGAGAGTCGTTCAAGGCTCACAAGGCCTAGCAGCATCAAAATAAGCGACAACACCGTTGCAAAAACGGGGCGGTCAATGCAGACCTGAGAAAGCTTCATGCTTAGGTTTAGGGCTTCTTACCGCCAGCCGCGTTAAGAATTCGAACGTCCTGACCTGGAGTGCGAATCTTCAACTGACCAGCAACCACAACCTCATCGCCTTCGGCCAACCCCTCCAAGACCTGAACTTCTTTCTCAAGGCGAATGCCTAACTTAATACGAACTTTCTGAACCTTGCCCTCTGAAACTCTCCATACAAAAAAGCCCTCTCGGTCACCAACCAAGGCCTCTTCGGAGACCAGCAATCCATCGTCAATTGTTTTCAAACGCAGGCCTGCACGGCCAAACATTCCGGTCTTCCATCGCCCATCAGCATTGGGTGTTACCGCTCGCAACCTTAAGAAGCGTCCATTCTGGTCGACCTCGACATCCACCGCACTGACGCGATACAAACGGTCATCGCTATACCCTTCGGTCTGGATACTTAGAACCTGTCCAACGGACACCTGACCGGCAAAGCGCTCAGGTACTCGGAAATCGAAATGCATGCGGTCAGTATCCTCGATGGTGACCAGGCGCTCGCCCTCCTTCACATAGTCACC
>JAURCW010000184.1 GCA_030828265.1 Burkholderiales bacterium
ACCCTTGCAAAGTGGCGGTCTTCCCGCTTGCCGGAAAGGATCTCATCGCCAAGAATAAAAACACCAATACTTAGGCTTGACTCGGGACCAGGGGATGCACCGCGATTGCTTTCTGTCATAGGCTGCTTTCGGAATAACCTCACTTATTGGAAAAAATCTCGGCTAAGTGTGGCCCAAGATTTTTCAAGCCGCTTTAAAGACATGGGAAAGGGCGCCTTGAGCTCTTGGGCAAACTGCACAACCCGACACTCCTCAAGCATCCAGCGAAACTCCACCATGGTCTCAGACCATTGGCCTCGATATCGCGAGGCTGCTGTCCAGAAAGGCTGTTCGAGCCTCATCTGTTCCATGAGTCTCAGCTCGTCACGCTTGGGATCACTGCGATACTTCTCAAGCCTCAGGCCAATGGCCTTCAAGTAGCGCGTCAAATGCCGAAAGCGCTCTTGTGGGGTCATAACCAGAAAGTCGCTAGGAAGTAATCGGGAGAGCTGGCCCTGTATATCTTTCTTCACAGCCGGGGTAAGGCTTGCCGTTACCAGCCTTTTGGTCAGGCGCTGATGCTCGGTCAGAAGCTCCAGAAGCTGCCTCTGCAGCTCCTGTGCAACCAAAAGAAACTTAGGGCGGCAGCGCTGCAGTCGGTCCTGCGTCTGCGCCTCGTCACCTGGAAGCGGATCATCAAGCATCCCTACCCTTGCGTAGGCCGCTGTAACAACCTGATCGCGTAGTTTTTCAAGCGAGCCATGTTTGGCGCCGCCCCATAACGACCAGACCAAGAGCAGGGACTGATCGGCCTGCAGGCTCTTTTCAAGCGAGCGAATGGACTCCTTCATGGGCTGCTCAAGCGCTCTCAAAAAATCAAGCTGCTTCTGATTGTCCCCTTCCGCCGTATCCTGACAATCAAGCAGCTCACGAATCTGTGCCAGGTCTCGGCCTTTCGCAAGAATGCGACCGTGCTCATCAATAACTTTATAAACAGGCTGAAGATGGGCCGCGATGCCATCACGGCGAAAATCATCAGGCCGAAGGGAAAGACCGCGTGACTCTGAAATGTCGAGGACTAAGGAACGGACCAGTGAAAACTCCCCTGCCCTTGGGGCCCAGCGCTCCACGAACTCCTCCGCATACGCATCCACGGGAACAAGGGAACGTCGGAAGGCTTTGGGCAGGCTTTTCACCAGAGCGAGGACCTTCTCCTTGAGCATGCCGGGCACAAGCCATTCGGCCTGGCTGGCCTGAACAGCAGCAAGTCCCGAGAGCGGCACAGTAATGGTCAACCCATCATCTGCGGCCCCCGGCTCAAACCGATAGTCCACCGCCATGGCAAAAGGGGCCTTAATGGTTCTTGGAAACTGATCACTCGAAATGCCCTTGGCATCGCGTCGAAGTAAGTCCTCTCGCGAGAGCTTTAAGCTGGCGGTTTTTTCCTTTTTTTCTGCCCGATACCATTTAATTAAGCTATCAAAATCAACCACCGAGCTGGGTAAACGGCTGTCGTAAAAAGCCTCGATCAGAGAATCATCGACGAGCAAATCAAATCGACGGGACTTCTGCTCCAGCCTTTCAAGCTCTTTAACCTGCCGCAGGTTGTGCTCAACAAAATCGAGGCTAAGCAGAAGTTCGCCTTGCACAAGGCCCTCACGAATTAGCAAGCCTCGTGCCTCAAGAGCCTGATCACTGCCAAGAGAGGACCATGCCACCCGACGCTGTGCAACAACGGTTAAGCCATACAGGGTTGCTTTGGCATAGCCCACGGCCTTTCCCGACTT
The DNA here is from genome assembly GCA_030828265.1 of Burkholderiales bacterium. Classification (GTDB taxonomy): domain Bacteria; phylum Pseudomonadota; class Gammaproteobacteria; order Burkholderiales; family Burkholderiaceae_A; genus Hahnella. Next base: position 1,767 of record JAURCW010000184.1, read on the forward strand.
CTTCTCCCAATGCGGGTTGGTATAGCTCCAACGTAACAAAGCCTTGGCCTGCTGCTCTATCCATTCAGGCTCAATTGCCGCCACCGTTCTCGCGAAGAGTCGTGTGGTCTCAACCTGCTCCGCCGCAAGTAGCCAGCGCGGCGGCTTTTTTCGAAGACCACTTCCGGGCCATAGATAAAACCGAACCTCATGACAGCCTTGCCACGAGACGAGGCCTTTATCCCGGGCGCCTTTCTCCTCAAGTCGACAGCCCAGATTCGATAGCAGGCCTGTTAGCAAGGCCTGATGAAGACTCGCATAATCGGCAACACGATCGTTTAAGCGCCAGCCTTGGTCACGAATCCATTCATTCACCTGCGTGTAAAGCTCACGCCACTCGCGCACACGATTAGGAGAGAGAAACTCAGCTCGAAGCCTAACGTCAAGCTTTCGGCGCGAGCTCGCCTCTTGGAAAATGCTCTCAATGAATGTCCACAGACGAACGATAGACAAAAACTCAGAGCGTTCATCTGCAAAACGTTGGTGCGCCGTGTCGGCGGCCTGTTGGCGATCAAGCGGCCGCTCTCTGGGGTCAGACAGCGAGAGACTCGTAACAATAATGAGGGCCTCACTTAAACACCCACGTTCGCGCGCAGCAAGTAAGATGCGGGCAAAGCGAGGGTCCAGAGGAAGGTCGGCAAGCGTCTTTCCCACTGCAGTGAGCCGGGTCTTACCACGCACATGTTCAACAGCCTGCAGTTCACTTAGAAGAGCCATACCGTCAGCCAAAGACCTGCCAGAAGGCGGATCGATAAACGCAAAGCCGGCAATGTCATCAATACCCATCGAAAGCATGCGAAGAATGACAGCCCCTAAGGAAGAGCGGCGTATTTCGGGGTCTTGGTCAACAGGACGGGCCAAGAACTCCTCTTCATCGAAGAGTCGAAAGCAAATACCAGGGCCTACGCGACCGCAGCGACCCGCCCGCTGTTTGGCCTGGGCCTGGGAAATGGGCTCGACTTGAAGCTGCTCCACTTTGCCTCGAACCCGATAGCGCTTAATACGGG
>JAURCW010000099.1 GCA_030828265.1 Burkholderiales bacterium
CAAGCTCGCTAGGGGTCCCGAAACCTCTTAGGCCAGATAAGCGCTCTATGGTTTCTTTAATGAAAGCCAACCGCTGTCTGGATTAAGAGCCTTTTTTAAGGCGGGTGAGACAAACCCTTTGAACCTGATCGAGTTAAGACTTGCGCAGGGAAGCGTGAAGAGTTGCCAGCCTTCATTCCGGGTCTGCCGCTCGTCCGTTTCCCTTCGCTTTGGGAGACGTTTAAATGACCAAGCCTTTTTCTTCTTTATCTTGGGGTCGTCTTGTTGTCGGCATGGCTCTCGGGCTGTGGTCGCTGTCCGTGTTCTCTCAAACGGCTACGGCACTGCCCGACATTGAAGTTAGGGCTGTTCCAGCCCAAGACCAGGGCATTGGTTCACCGCAGACACAGCTTTTCACGGGGCAAGACTGGCTGGATCAGCCGCTTTCAGGCCAGGTCGTCAATCAAGCCGATATGACGCTTATGGGACCAGGTCGTCTAACCGACCTGCTGCGGCTCGACAGTTCGGTGATGCCTTACTACAGTCCGGTGGGTTATTACGAGGGCTTTCTTATTCGAGGCTTTGCCGTTGACCCGGTGCTGGGTATTCGGGTGAATGGTGTGCCCGTGGTTGGCGAGTCGCGGCTTAACATGCAAAATAAGCAGCAGGTTCAGACCTTGCGCGGGCCTGCTGGGGCCTGGGCTGGTGCGGGCACCTCGGCGGGGCTTATTAATCTGGTGACCGAGCGGCCCCGTCATGGTCGGGAAGTGTATTTAACCGCAGAGTCTCGGGCATCTCTTGGGGCAGGCATTGACCTTGGTCAGGTAGGACCGGAAGGCGGTTGGAGGCTAAATGCCGCTATCGATCATTTAAGGCCCGAGGCTCGGGGTGCCGACGGTGGCTCAGGTATGGTGAGCTTGGCTTTCGACCGGCCACTGGGCTTCAATTCGGTTCTTGAGATGGATGTGGAGTACTCCCGACACAGTCAGCGTAGCCAGCCGGGCAGTCAGCTTCTCGGGGGTACAGCCTTACCTCCATTAAATCCCAAGCTTGTGCTCGGACGGTCGGACTGGTCTAAGCCTGTGGTCTTCGACTCGCTGTTTACGATGGGTCGAGTTACCCATGCTGTTGATTCTGACTTCAAGCTCATTGGAACCGCATCACTGCATCGGGTGAAGACCGACGACCGAAGTAGTTTTCCTTGGGGTTGTTCCGCCAGCACAAGTACCTTAGCGGGCACTTATTTTTGTTCGAACGGTGATTTCACCCTTTGGGATTACCAAAGCCTTAACGAAAAACGCGATGCGGCCTACCTGGCACTGGATGGGCTTTACACGGTTGGGCATGAAGGCATCACGCACAACATCGCTTTTGGAGCCTCCTACCTGAGGCGGACAACGAGTATGCCGCGCTACATGTGGGACGTTGCAGATACGAACAATAACGGTGAGTTGGATGCAGACTTCAGTGACTATGCGGATACGGGGAATGTATTCAACTCAAGCTGGACAGGTGGTACCAACCCCAGCCCATTTTTTAGCGATACTTTCGATCAGGTCATTGAGCAGCTTGCCATCGTCGCTCACGACCGGCTAAACCTTCGCAATGGGGACACCATCGCGTTTGGTGGGCGCTGGGTTCAGCACAAAGAAGAGCTAGAGGCTCAGTTTCCTTTTTATCCCATCGTGCGTCGCTCACAAGACAAGACACTCTTTCTTCCCAGCCTTACTTACAGTCGCAGCTTCCGTGTAGCCAGGGCCTTTATCGGGTATCGGCAAGACCTTGAGGCAGGCCAGCGAGCGCCCCTAAGCAGTGCCAACTATGGCGAGGTGCTCTCGCCGCGGCGTATGCATTCATATGAGCTTGGGCTGAGGCTACAGCCTAATCGTGCATTGGCTTACGAGGCAACTGCCTTTTACACCTATCGACCATTCAATTTCCGTCTCGATGCTGGGCTTAACGATCCCTTGGGGCCCTTTGTGCAACAGGGCAAGGAATCTCGGCTTGGGCTTGAACTGGGCGCACGCGGTACTCTCAGCCAGTCGTTAACCGGCAGGCTTGGGCTCACAGCCATGCAGGCCAAGGTCTCGGGAACCTCTCAAGCGGCAGTGAACGGTAGCCATGCCTTGAACACTCCAAAGCTGAGCATGAACGGCCTGCTTGCCTATAAGTTCTCGGTATCCCAGCCAACTCAGGTCTCGTTGGTCTGGAACTATGTTGGTAAGCGACCGGCAACCACGGACGGTTGCGTTGAGCTGCCTTCCTACCATCGCTTTGATATCGGCCTTCTTCAGGAGCGCAGTCTGGGTGGGGGTGCCGGGCTTAGCCTGCGTTTTTATGTTGAGAACCTGTTTGATAAGGCTTACTGGCGGGATGCCGCGGATTTCCTAGGCGATGGTTACTTAACGGCTGGCACACCGCGAACCTTCAAGCTTGGGCTCACCCTAAGCCAATAAGAAAATGGTAGCCTTCGCAGATCTTTTTATCTGCGGAGGCGAACGTGGCAACTGTTGTACCGGATCAGGCTGTTCGGGTTCTGAAGCAGTTTCGGGTCATTTTTAGGGCGGTGAAGGAGCACTACCGCAAAGTTGAACAGCTAACCGGCCTTTCGGGCTCCCACGTCTGGGCCTTGGTGGTTATCGATGAGAACCCAGGTATTCGACCAGGGGCGCTCAACGACCGCCTTGCTATACATCAATCGACTGCAAGTAACATTGTGAGGCACCTGGTTGCACAGGGCTACGTTTTGCGTACTCGCAGTCAGTCCGATGCCCGTGCCTTCGAGCTTGCTGCAACCCCCAAAGGCCATGAGCTTCTGGGCAGAGTTCCGGAACCTAAGATGGGGCTTTTAGTGAACGCCTTGTCAGAGATGCCGAATGCGTCGGTGGCCTCGCTTGAGGGTCTACTGGATCATCTTGTCGCTCGCATGGGACAGCCGGCCGCAAGCCAAGCTTCTGCCTTTGAGCCCCTTATCGATTGACGTTCCTGCGCAGGATCGGCTAGCTGGTTTAGTTCGGCCAGCCCATTAAAAAAGCCCGAGATACTCGGGCTTTTTTAATCTGGTGAGATCCAGGCCTCACCAGAGAGAACTACTTAACTTGCCATTTTCAGGTCGGGGTAACGAACCTGGGAGACAAGATCTTGCACCTCACGGTTAGGCGCTGGGGTAATGAGGGACACAAGAATTGTGACCGCAAAGCCCAAGGGCACACCGAAGATACCAGCAGAGATAGCAGCAATGCCAAACCACTGGTCAGGACCGATGGGTACCGAGCGGGCAATGCCCCAAATCATCTCGCGCATCCATGGCTGGTTAAGTGACATGTAGTAGAAGCAAATGACGATGCCCGAGATCATGCCAAGTGAGGCTGCTATACCCGTGGTGCGCTTCCAGAAAATACCCAGCACGAGTGCAGGGAAGAATCCAGCAGCAGCAAACGAGAAGGCTGCACCCACTAAGAACAAGATATCGGCAGGCTTCTGCTGAGCCACCAAGGCAGCCAACACGGCAACCACTAGAAGCATGGTCTTCGAGATGGCAACGCGACGCGACACCGGTGCATTGGGGTCGATCATCTTGTAGTACACGTCGTGAGACAAGGCATTCGCCATGGTAAGCAACAAGCCGTCAGAGGTTGACAAGGCTGCAGCAAGACCACCGGCTGCCACCATACCGGACACAACATACGGCAGACCGGCAATTTCAGGGGTGGCGAGCACCACAATGTCGTTACCAATACGAACTTCAGCAAGCTGAACAATGCCGTCCATGTTGATATCCGTAATGCTCAACAACTTAGCATCCACCGCACTCCAGTTGGCAACCCAAGCCGGCAAACTCGCGATCTGACTTCCCACAATGTCGTTGTACATCACGAACTTCACCAACACAGCAAGTGCAGGCGCTGTGAAGTAGAGCAGGAAGATAAAGAACAGCGACCAGGTTACCGAATTACGGGCCTCACGCACTGAAGGCGTGGTGTAGAACCGCATCAGGATGTGTGGCAGTGCCGCAGTTCCCAACATGAGCGTGAAAGTGAGTGTTAGGAAGTTCAACCGTGCCTTGTCCTTGGCTGCTTCATCCTTGCCAGGGAAGGGTGCCGCGTGAGGACGAGGTGGATTGGCACGTGCTGCAAGTCCCTTCTCGCCATTCAAAAACGCCGTATAAGCAGCCACATCCGCAGGGAACTTGGCAAGACGTCCCTCAGCCGCGGCAAGGCCAGCGGGGTCGGAACCTGATGCCTTGAGCTCTGCTACTTTGGCCTCAAGCGCAGCCTTGTCGGCTGCAAAAGCTGCTTCTGGAGCTTTGAGCTTCTCGATCGCGGCAGCAGCACGGTCTTTAAAGATTTGGCGAACTTCAAGTTCTTTAGGGTCCGCATTAATCTTCTTCTCGAGCTCCGTTACCTTCGTGAGCTGTTGGCCATAGACAAGCTGAGGAACCGGGAAGCCTGTTTGCTTCACAGACAGCCAGACCACAGGAATCATGTAGGCGACGATAAGAATGATGTACTGAGCCACTTGAGTCCAGGTTACCGCGCGCATTCCACCAAGGAACGAGCATACTAAAATACCGGCAAGACCAAGGAAGACGCCAAGCTCAAAGCTCACACCCGTAAGACGCGTGGTGATAATGCCCACACCGTAAATCTGAGCCACCACGTACGTGAAGGAACACAGAATGGCAATGGCCACACCAATTAGTCGGGGGATGTTTCCGCCGTAACGAGCACCTAGGAAGTCGGGAATGGTGTACTGACCGAACTTACGCAGAAAGGGGGCAAGAAACAGTGCCACCAACACGTAGCCGCCGGTCCAGCCCATGACGAAGGCTAGAGACCCGTAACCGCCTGCATAGAGACCGCCTGCCATGCCAATGAAGGAGGCTGCGGACATCCAGTCGGCGCCTGTTGCCATGCCGTTAAAAACGGCAGGAACTCTTCGGCCAGCCACATAGTAGTCATCAGCCACATTGGTTCGGCTCATAAAGCCGATACCTGCGTAGAGGACCACGGTTGCAATAAGGAAGACAAAACCAATGGCCCTGTTAGAGAGTCCCATTTGCTCAGCGATGGCCAGAACAATACAGAAGGCTAGAAAGCCACCGGTATACCAGGCGTAGACCTTTTTTAACTGGTTAAAAAAGGCACGCTGGGACGAGGTTGCGTCAAGCATATTCGCCATGATTAATCCTCCTCAGCTTCGGCAACGCCGAATTCTTTGTCG
>JAURCW010000018.1 GCA_030828265.1 Burkholderiales bacterium
ATGCCCTGGGCAAGGTAGGACCATGCGCGTCGATCCGTACGCATCCAGAGCCGGGATCCAAGGGCAAATCGTCCGAAGGACTGTTGTTCAGGATTAAAACGCTTGGCCATTGGCGTAAATCGGTCGGCTGCCTTTGCCGAGCTCGAACGACTGGTGGCAAGGATGCTCAGCAGATCGAACTCATGGGGCATGGGTCGAATACCGGACGCTTGGCTGGCCTTCCAAAGCCTTCGCCCCGACTCCTGGCTGCCCATTAAGGCGGCCCACCGGGCTCGAATCGTAATTTCGTTTCGGCTTAGCAGCCCTTTGCGCGCCGCATCCTCCATTAGGCCCAGGCAGCCCTCGAGGGTCTCGTTACCGCGGGCCAATCCCATGGCGTCGTGGAGGGTTAGAGTTGAAAGAACTAGTCGTGCGCGTGAGCAGGCAATTCCGGTTGGCTCGGGATGGTTTGGGTCGGCCGGGAGGTCTGTTAGCAGACGGGCGAGCTCAGGCCAGCTTTTGCCGCGAATGCCTGCCACCAGTAGGTCGTTCTGCAGGGCTCGTGCAAGGGGGTGGTCGTGGTACTCGGCTTGGAATTCCCGAAGACGTTCGATGGCAACAGGCTGGAACGGTTTTTTGGAGATAAGAAGCCGGGCCTCCCAGTAGTCGGCCCAGACCACCAAGGGATCGTCTTTGGCCGCAAGTTTTGCGCGTGAGCGCGCAAGGCCCTGACTGTCCTTGCGCATAAAGGCCGTTTTGGCATCTAAAACCGGGTGGCCTGTATTGGCTGCCTTCGAGGCCTGTTGGCCGTAGGCCAACGTAGGCGGGACAAGCACTGCGCAGGCCACCAGGCTGAGACAAACATTCTTCAGTTGTGCAAGCACCATGGGAAAAGCATAGCCCGATTGGGTGGAATGCGCGAGGGATGGTCGCGATAAACACAACAAAGAAGGGTAAATTGCCATGAATGTCGGAAACCTCACTCTCTATTATTAAATCGGCTCTTCGCAGGGCTCTTTTAGCCCAAAGGCAAGATTTAACTTCTTCAAACCGTAACGTTGCCGAGATAAAGATGGCTGATCGCCTGAGTGGCTTTCTTACAACCAAGCCATGGCGAAGTTACGCCGTGTTTTTGCCTTGGCGTGGTGAGCCTGACTTAACCGAGGTCTGGAACCGGATGCACGAGGACGGGTATACCCTTGCCTTGCCTACCTGTCTTGCAGACCGTAAAACCATGCAGATGCGCAGCTGGCTGCTGACGAGCTCTCTTGAGAAGGATGCCCTTGGGCTTCCAGCGCCTGCCGCCTCGGCTAAGCCGATTCTTTGCGATGCTTGGATTGTTCCTTGTTTGGGTGTGGGTCCCTGTGGTGAACGCCTGGGAGCCGGTATGGGTTTTTACGACCGAGCCATGGCCGCCCTAGGGCCAGGCCAACGACCCGCGACGATTGGCGTTTGCTTTGAGTCTGGCCGCGTGCAGACGCCCTTTGCCGAGCCTCACGACTTACTGCTTGACGCCTGCCTAACCGAGGCGGGCATTGAGCACTTCAAGCCGCCGAATGAAGCCTATCGAGCTTAAGTTCTTCCGCGATTCTTAGGATGGGGTCGGCCTTGTTCATGGTGTAGAAGTGGACACCGGGGACACCTGCCGTAAGAAGTTGATCGACGAGGTCGGTGACGACTTCGTGGCCAAAGGAACGAATGGAGGCTGTGTCGTCTCCGAAAGACTGCAGCCGCTGACGAATCCAACGAGGAATTTCAGTGCCACAGGCATCGGAGAATCGGGCCAACTGGTTGAAGTTGGTAATGGGCATGATGCCAGGAACGATCGGCTGATCGACGCCTCTGGCATAGGCCTCGTCAACAAACCGAAAGTAGGCATCGCTGTTGAAAAAATACTGAGTAATGGCGCCGTCGGCACCCGCCTTCATTTTTTCAACAAAATTCTGTAAATCAAGGTCAGCTGATCGAGCCTGAGGGTGAAACTCGGGGTAGGCCGCCACTTCAATGAAGAAATGGTTGTCGAACTTCTCTCGAATGAATCGAACCAGGTCGATGGCATGCATGAACTCTCCGCCATGGCCGTAACCCGAGGGAAGATCCCCTCGCAGGGCGACAATGCGGCGAATGCCCATGGCTCGGTAGTCTTCAAGAAGGGCCTGAATGTCGTTACGGCTTGCACCGATACACGAGACATGGGGCGCTACGTCGCCAAACTGTTCCCGCATCTGTTCCACGGTCAATCGAGTGCCATCTCGGGTTGAGCCGCCCGCTCCGTAAGTAACCGAGACGTAACTGGGCTTAAGCGCCGCAAGCTTTTGACTATCAAGCCCAAGCTGAGCTTGTGTTTCAGCCGACTTCGGCGGAAAAAATTCGAGGCTAATGTTCATGATGTCTACCAAGCAGTTTCAGACGAAACGGCGCCCCGACGTTTGAGACCGAGGCCTCAAACGTCTGCGGCACTTTCACACGGGCTAATTAGTACCGGTAGGTATCGGCCTTGTAGGGCCCTTCTACGGGGACGCCAATGTAGCGGGCTTGCTCGTCACTAAGCTCGGTCAGCATAGCCCCAAGCTTGGCCAACTGAAGCCTTGCTACTTTTTCATCAAGGTGCTTAGGCAGAACATAGACCTTGCCCTTCTCGTAAAAATCTTTGTGGGCAAAAAGTTCAATTTGAGCAATGACCTGATTGGCAAACGAGGAGCTCATGACATAGCTGGGGTGGCCGGTTCCGCAGCCAAGATTCACCAGACGCCCCTGGGCAAGAAGAATGATGCGCTTGCCGTCCGGGAAGATCACGTGATCAACCTGCGGCTTGATCTCTTCCCATTTGCACTTCGAAAGCGCTGCGACATCAATTTCGTTGTCGAAGTGACCAATGTTGCAGACGATGGCCTGATCTTTCATGCGAGCCATATGCTCATGGGTAATCACCGACTTGTTGCCCGTAGCGGTTACAAAAATGTCCGCCTTGTCGGCTGCGTAGTCCATGGTGACAATGCGGTAGCCTTCCATCGCAGCCTGTAGCGCGCAGATTGGGTCGATCTCGGTAATCCAGACTTGGGCAGACAGGGCACGAAGGGCCTGGGCCGAGCCCTTCCCCACATCGCCATAGCCACAGACCACAGCGACTTTGCCGGCCACCATGACATCGGTAGCTCGCTTAATAGCATCGACCAGAGACTCGCGGCATCCGTAAAGGTTGTCGAACTTGCTTTTCGTAACCGAGTCATTGACGTTGATGGCTCGGAAGGCAAGCTCGCCACGCGCGGCCATTTCGTTAAGTCGCAGCACACCCGTGGTGGTCTCTTCTGTTACCCCAATGATCGAGTCAAGGTGCCGTTGGTAAAAGCCAGGGTCTGCGCCAAGACGCTTTTTAATGGACTTGAAGAGTTCGATTTCTTCTTCGCTATGAGGATGGTCAAGCACCGTGATGTCGCGCGCCGCTTTTGCGCCGAGATGCAGTAAAAGTGTTGCATCACCGCCATCATCGAGAATCATGTTGGAGCATCCACCATCGGCCCAATCGAAGATGCGATGGGTGTAATCCCAATACTCTTCGAGGCTCTCACCTTTCTTGGCAAAAATGGGCACACCCGCCTCGACCATGGCCGCAGCCGCATGGTCTTGGGTCGAGAAGATGTTGCAAGAGGCCCAGCGCACCTGTGCACCAAGGGCCGTGAGGGTTTCGATGAGGACTGCTGTCTGGATAGTCATATGCAGAGAGCCCGTGACCCGCGCGCCCTTTAGGGGCTGCTGCTCAGCGTATTCCTTGCGAATGGCCATGAGACCAGGCATTTCGGTCTCGGCAATAGCAATTTCTTTGCGCCCCCAGCCCGCAAGGCTTAGGTCGGCAATAACGTAGTCGGGATTGGCTTTTGGTTTTAAAACGGCGCTCATCTCGCGCTCCTTTCGTTTCGTAGGGAATCGCGAGCGCCGTTTCGATCTTGATGTATTCAAGCCTGGGGGCAAAGCCTCGCAGCGCTCCTTGAACACCTCCGAATTGTGACGGGGTCATTTGGCCTGGTCAAGCGCTTTTCAGCAACCAACCGGCCAGCGACCCAGCTTATTGCTTATAGGCAGGCTGCCTTGAGTGCCTCGGCCTTGTCGGTCGATTCCCAGGTAAAGTCGGGTTCCTCCCGGCCAAAGTGGCCGTACGCGGCGGTATTGCGGTAGATCGGACGCAAAAGGTCAAGCATTTTCACTATCCCCTTGGGCCGCAGATCGAAGACCTGACGCACCGCCTGAACAATTTTTTCGTCCGCAACTTTGCCCGTTCCTTGGGTACTTACGCTAATGGAGGTCGGCTCGGCCACGCCAATGGCGTAGCTAACCTGCACGAGTGCCTTCTCGGCAAGGCCAGCAGCAACGATGTTTTTGGCAACGTAGCGGCCCGCATAGGCGGCCGAGCGGTCCACCTTGGATGGGTCCTTGCCCGAGAAGGCTCCACCCCCATGAGGAGCCGCTCCCCCGTAGGGGCCAACAATAATTTTTCGCCCCGTGAGACCGCAGTCCCCCTGTGGCCCGCCAATGACAAAACGTCCGGTGGGGTTGACCAGAAACTTGATGTCCCCCTTGACGAGATTGGCGGGAAGAACCGGCTTAATAACTTCTTCAATCACAGCCTCGCGCAATTGCTCAAGGCTAATGTCGGGACTGTGCTGGGTGGAAAGGACCACCGTTTGAATGGACTCCGGCCGGCCATTAACGTAACGCAGGGTCACCTGAGACTTTGCGTCGGGTCGAAGCCAGGCAAGCCGCCCATCGCGCCGAAGCATGGACTGCCGCTCGACCATGCGGTGGGCGATATGAATGGCCGCGGGCATAAGGCTCGGGGTCTCGTTGCAGGCATAACCAAACATCAGGCCTTGGTCGCCTGCGCCTTGATCGAGGTTGTCGTCTTGGGCCTTGTCCACGCCCTGCGCAATGTCGGGGCTTTGCTTGTCATAGGCAACGAGCACCGCGCAGCCCTTGTAGTCAATTCCAAATTCGGTGTTGTCGTATCCAATTTCTTTGAGCGTTTGCCGTGCGACCTGAATGTAGTCAACGGTTGCTTGGCTTGTGATCTCACCGGCAAGAACCACGAGCCCGGTGTTGCAAAGCGTCTCTGCGGCAACTCTTGATTTCGGGTCCTGTTCAAGCAAAGCGTCTAAGATGGCATCCGAGATCTGATCGGACACCTTGTCGGGGTGTCCTTCTGACACCGACTCCGAGGTAAAAAGATAATCGTTGGACATGGCAAGCCTCCTTCAAGCAAAACATCACGACGGGCTGCGGAAGCTAAGAGGGCTTGCAATGCATGCAAACGCTTTAGCGGTATTTGTAACAAAGTCGCCCCGCAAGTTGTCGATTAAATCGGCGACGGAGAGACTATAGTGAGCCTTGAGGTATTTATCAAATGGGTGTCTCTGCTGCCCCTTGGCCTGGCTCGGGCTCTGGGCGGTCTTCTGGGCATGTTGACTTGGCTTCTTTCAAGCAAATACCGGCGCCGCTTTCGTGATAACTGGCTGATAGCCCGAAGTCATTTTCAGGCGAAGCTCGAGCCGTCACTTAGGCCTCCAAGCATGGTTCGGGCAGTGGCTCAGGCCGGCTGTCTGGCGGCCGAACTTCCTGCAATCTGGTGCAATTCCAAAACCGTTGACCGTATGAGCGTTGAAGGCTGGGATCTTGTGGAGCGCCTATTGGCGCAGGGCCGAGGCCTGATTGTGCTCACTCCCCACCTTGGGGCGTTTGAGCTTGGTGCACGCGCCTTCGCCAGGCGACACCCCATTACGGTTCTTTATCGGCCTTCACCCTCGCCCACCATGGAAAGGCTCTTGCAACGGTTTCGTCCCGCCGACCAGTTAAGGGCTGTGCCTGCGAACGGTCAGGGTGTGCGCTCTCTTTTGCGCACGCTTAAGTCCTCTGGCGTCATTGGCATTCTTCCCGATCAAGTTCCCTCCCAAGGCGAGGGCGTCTGGGCCAGCTTCTTTGGGCGGCCCGCCTACACCATGACCCTGCCCGTTCGGCTGGCACAGGCCACCAAGGCGCCACTTGTCTGGGTGCTTGCCGTTCGTCGGCCTGGCGGCTGGTCACTTGTATTTAAGGCTTGGGGCTTAGGGGAGGCTCGGCCTTTGGATGAGGCCAACTCGACCGCCCTTGATGTTCAAGCTATGAATCATCAGCTGGAGGACTTGATTGCGCTTGCGCCTGAGCAATACCTCTGGGGTTACAACCGGTATCGCGGTAGACCGCCCACGCCTGCCTCCTAGCCCTGGCTCGTCGCCTGTTAGCCAGTGCATTTCGCGTCCATAATGAGTGTCCATGCGACTTCAATTCACCAAGATGCACGGCGCAGGCAACGATTTCGTTGTCATTGATGCGCGTGAGGGCAGCCTCGAGAAGTTAACGAGCCCCGAAGCGATCCGTAAGCTTGCCGATCGTCGTTTTGGAGTGGGGGCTGACCAGGTGCTTTTTGTTGCCCGGCCTTCGGTGCCTGAGGCGGTATTCGACTATCGGATCTTCAATGCGGATGGCTACGAGGTTGAGCAGTGCGGCAATGGCGCCCGATGCTTTGCACGCTTTGTTGCCGATAAGGGGTTGGCCCCAAGCCGACGATTTAAGGTGAATACTCTTGCTGGGCTCATTGAGCCCCTTCTTAATGAGGATGGCAGTGTCACGGTCGATATGGGTCCCGCCCAGTTTGACCCTGGTGGGCTTCCGTTTCATGTTGAGGGGCTTAAGGCTGAGAGGTATGCCGACCAGTGGCTGTATTTTTTGGAACCCGAGACCGGTCGCCTAGGTTTTGAAGGCTTTTGGGCGGCCGCCGTCTCAATGGGCAATCCGCATCTTGTGCAGTGGGTGGACGATCTTCAGTCAGCCCCCGTGCAGGCCGTTGGCCAGTGGCTCAATGCCCATCCGCGATTGCCGAAGGGGGTGAATGCAGGCTTTGCGAGCCTTGATCCAACGAACAATCGCCTGCAACTGCGGGTTTACGAGCGAGGTGCGGGCGAGACTCTTGCCTGCGGCACTGGGGCCTGTGCGGCTGCTGTGTCTGCCTTGGCCCAGGGCCGCCTCTCGGGGCAGACCCCTGTTGAGGTTCTGACTCGGGGCGGACTGCTGCGCATTGACTGGCAAGCGCAAGAGGTGGGCCCGGGTAAGGGCGCCGTTTTTCTTACGGGGCCCGCTGTGACGGTTTTCTCTGGGGAGATTGAGCTATGACTGATGACCAGGTGAAAGCCTTTCTTCTCGAGCGGCCGGGTTTTTTACGAGACCATCCTGAACTTCTTTTTGAGCTTGCAATTGATGCAGAGCCTGCTGAGCAGGGTCATGGTGGCTCCGTGGTCTCCTTGGTTGAAAGGCAAGCTGCTCTGTTACGAGCCAAGGTCCGCCATCAGGAGGCTCGCGTGGCGCAGCTGCTGCGCGTGGTGGAAGAAAACAATGCCATTCATCAAAAGCTTCTGGGCTGGATTCGCAGCCTTCTGTTGGCGAAAACCCAAAGCCTGCGTGTCAAGCAGTCGGTGCGTGGGCTTGCCCAGGCCTTCTCTGTCCCTTTCGTCAGGCTTGTGGCTTGGGAGCCCGAGGTCGAGCTTCAAAAAGTCTTTCGCGGTCTTCGGCCGGACTGTCAGCTTCTATCGGACCTGGAAATTAACCAAGAGACCCAGACCCTTATTACTGAGATGGCATCGGCGCTTGCTCACCCCATCTGCCTTCCTGCCTCCACTTACCAGGCCGGGCTTGCCTTTGTTGGGGTTGGTGCAAAAGCTGGCTCGCAAGACGTTGATATTAATCCGTCGGGCTCTGTGGCGCTGCTTCCGCTAAGGGCGGGCCTGGCACCGAAGGCCGTGGGCCTAATGGTCTTGGCAAGCGATGACGCAGGTCGGTTTAGTCAGGACCATGGCATTGACTTTCTCGTGAGTATTGCTGAGCTTGTAAGTGCCTGCATTCTTGGCGGCGCCCTAAGCCGGCAGGTCAAGCCTAAAAAGGTGAAGGACGATGCAGCCGGCTGAGGGAAGCCTTTGCATCACCGATGATCAGGTTCAAGGGTATTTGAAGAGTCTGCAGGGTCGGCAGTTCTCCGATCAGACGCTGTTAGCCTATCAAAGGGAACTGAAGGAACTTCAGCAGACTCTTGCCGTTGCGCAAATCAGTCCAACGGCGGCGTTGCGGGCGCATCTGGCTCAGGCTCGAGCAGCTGGCTTAAAGCCCTCAAGTCTTGCTCGGCGCCTAGCGGCATGGCGAAGTTTTCTGCGCTGGCTTGCAGAAACGAAGCTTAGCGCGGCGTCTCAGGCCGCCCTGCTACTTGGCCAGCTCAAAGCCCTTCGGGCCCCACGTACTGGCAGGCCGTTGCCCAAGCTTTTGTCGGTGGAAGAGGCGGTGGCCTTGGCCCAAGGTCCCATGCCTCATCACCAGACCTCCAGCGGCGCTTTGATGGATGCTATGGACACCGTGCCCGTCGGGTCAAGGGCCTGGCATGCTCGCTGGGCAGTCGTGCGTGACAGGGCGGTGATTGAGCTTTTGTACTCATGCGGGCTTCGTGTCTCCGAACTCATTGGGCTCGACTCCGAGCCCTCAGGCCCTTGGACCGGATGGCTTGACCTGCAGGCAGGGGAGATTGTGGTGGTGGGCAAGGGCAATAAGTTACGAAGACTTCCCGTGGGAGGCCCTGCCTCGAAGGCCATTGAGGCCTGGCTCGAGCGACGTGCACAGGTTCTTCGCGAACTTCAGTTGGATGACCTGAAGGGCCCAGTTTTTATTGATCGCTTGGGCCAGCGTATGAATCGAAGGGCCGTGTATCGCCTGGTTCAGTTCGCCGCTAAAAGGCTTGGGCTCTCCCAGCCCGTGCACCCCCATATGCTGCGACATTCCTTCGCGAGCCATCTTTTGCAGTCCAGTGGTGACTTGCGCGCTGTTCAAGAGTTGCTTGGCCATGCCCAGATTACAACCACGCAGGTCTATACACACCTTGATTTTCAGCGACTTACCCAGGTTTACGACAAGGCGCATCCGCGAGCCCGGCGCAAGATCAAAGGCTTTGGCACAATCGGGTCATGATTCCTGTCACCATCCTCACTGGCTTTCTTGGCGCGGGCAAAACTACGCTTCTGAAACGAATCCTCACCGAAGACCACGGTCATCGCGTTGCGGTTATTGAAAATGAGTTTGGCGAGGAGAGCATCGACAACGACCTTCTCTTTCGCGACCAGGCCGAGCAGATCATTGAAATGAACAATGGCTGCCTCTGCTGCACAGTGCGAGGGGATCTGGTTGAAATTCTTGGTCGCCTGCAGTCGCGGCGAAAGGCAAACGAGCTTTCTTTCGATCGTGTTGTCATTGAGACAACGGGGCTTGCTGAACCCGGCCCTGTGGCGCAGACTTTTTTCGTCGATGATCAGGTGGCTGAGCATTTCCTGTTGGATGCCATTATTACGGTGGTCGATGCGGTTCATGGCGATCAGCAGTTGAACGATCATTCCGAAGCGCGCGCCCAGGTAGGCTTTGCAGACCGCCTGCTTATTTCAAAGGCAGACAAGGCAAGCCCAGAGGCGGTGAAGGCGCTTAAAGCAAGGCTTACTCGAATGAATCCGCGAGCTGCCATTCGTGAAGCTCACTTTGGAGAGACTGCCCTTGAGGACATCCTAGATATCCGGGGTTTTAACTTGAATGCCGCCCTTGAAATCAACCCCGATTTTCTCGATGCCGATCAGCACCATCATCACGACGACGATGTCTCGTCGTTTATTTTTAAGGCCAACCGCCCTTTTGATGCCGATCGTTTTGAAGCCTTTATGTCAGCCGTGTCCCAGACCTACGGGCCCCAGCTTTTTAGGTACAAGGGCCTGCTCTGGCTCAAGGGCCATGAGAATCAGATGATCTTTCAAGGTGTGCACATGCTAATGGGGGGTGACAAGGGCCGAGCCTGGAAGCCTCAAGAGGCTCGTGAAAGTCGGCTCGTATTTATAGGCCGAGACCTGCCCAGGGATACAATTGAAAAAGGTTTGCAGCAGTGCCTGGTTTAGAGCTTTTTGTTTTGTAGAAAGTAGGCGTTATGAAAGAAGTCGTTCAACAACCCATCGAATCAGATGAAGAGCTTTTGTCACAGCCAGGCTCCGAGTACATGAGCCCCGCACAACTCGATTTCTTTCGACGAAAACTTCAGGCTCTGGAGTCCGAGCTTCGGGTGAATGCGGGTGAGACCACCGAGCATCTTCGTGAGACGGTTCTGGTTCCCGACCCGGCCGATCGCGCCACCATTGAAGAAGAGCATGCGCTTGAGTTACGAACACGAGATCGGGAACGAAAGCTTATTAAGAAGGTTGAGCAGGCCATTGCCCGAATTGATGCGGGGGAGTATGGCTATTGCGAGGAGACGGGCGAGCCCATTGGGCTTCAGAGACTTCTTGCCCGTCCCACAGCAACGCTCTCTGTTGAGGCGCAAGAGCGTCGAGAGCTTCGACAGAAACAGTTCGGCGACTAACCCCGCCCCTTACGTTACCTAGTCGATCGTGACCGAGCCTACCCTTCAGGCTGGCCAAAAAGCAGCGCTTCTTGCAGAGGCGCTCCCTTACATTCGTCGTTTTCATGGCAGAACGGTGGTCGTGAAGTACGGTGGCAATGCAATGACCGACGAGGCCTTAAAGCGTGGCTTTGCCCATGACGTTGTTCTTCTAAAGCTGGTTGGTATTAATGTTGTTGTGGTGCATGGGGGCGGACCTCAGATTGAGGAACTCTTAAGCCGGGTTGGTAAAAAGGGCGAGTTTATTCAGGGCATGCGCGTGACTGATTCCGAGACCATGGACATTGTCGAGATGGTGCTTGCGGGAAAGGTGAACAAAGAGATTGTTGAGCTTATTAATCACGCGGGCGGCAAGGCCGTTGGGCTTACCGGCCAAGATGGGGGCCTGATTCGGGCATCCAAGCTGATGATTAGTTCAAACGACGTTCCCGACCAGCTACTTGACATCGGTCATGTCGGGCAGATTGAGCAGGTGGACCCCGATATCGTCTATTCGCTCTTGAAGTCAGGGTTCATTCCAGTGATTGCGCCGATTGGCTCGGGCAACCAAGGCGAAACCTACAACATTAATGCCGACTTGGTTGCGGGAAAGATTGCCGAGATACTGAAGGCTGAAAAACTTGTTCTTATGACCAACACCCCAGGCGTGCTCGATCGCAACGGTCAGCTTATAACGGGCCTCACCGCCAAAGAGGTGGACACTCTTTTTGCAGACGGCACCTTATCGGGTGGCATGCTCCCCAAAATTAGTTCGGCTCTTGATGCTGCCAAGGCTGGGGTACATTCGGTTCATATTATTGACGGTCGGGTTCCCAACAGTCTCTTACTCGAAATCCTTACGGCTGAAGGCGTAGGCACAATGATTCGATCGCACTAACTGGGTGTGATTGAGTTTTGATGGCAGTTCTCAAGCGTCGCTACAGCAAGGCTTCCATTGGGCAGAACCCCCGTGGCGCCCGGCTTTGGCTATTCGACCTCGACAACACGCTGCATGATGCAAGCTGGCGGCTTATGGCGGAAATTAACCGTCGTATGACGCTCTACATACAGGCGAGGCTTGACCTCAATCAGGCCGAGGCCTCGGCGCTTAGAGCCCGCTACTGGAAGCGTTATGGGGCTACCCTTTTAGGGCTGGTTGCCCATCACGGCGTGGATGCTGCCGACTTCCTTCAGAGGACCCATCCCATCGAGACGCTTGATGATTTTTTTCTGCCGAATCCTGGTCTTGCGCGAAGGCTCGCAAAATTAAAGGGCGAGCGCTGGCTTGTGACCAATGCGCCCCGATCTTACGCACAAGAGGTTGTTAAGCGGCTCGGTCTTCAGCATTTTTTTCATGCGGCCATTTATATTGATGACATGCAGATTCATGGGCGGCTCCGACCCAAGCCCTCTCGGCTGCTTTGGGCACGCATCCGTCACAGGTCTCGGCTGGTGGGTGGTCAAACAAGCCCTTTGGGCCGTCAACGGTTTTTCGTGGACGATAGCGATGGCAATCTTCGGTCTGCCTACCGCCAAGGCCTTCAGACCATCCGCTTTAACGGATCTGACAGTCATGCCCGCTTGGGCTGGCGGCTTGGA
>JAURCW010000120.1 GCA_030828265.1 Burkholderiales bacterium
AACCCGTTTTGCGGCCTTGGGTGCCTTCGAGCCCGCGGGCTGCGGCGTTGATCAGACCTCGCTTATTTTGTCTGTGCCCGATAAGGCCGGTGCCATGCTCTCTTTAATTGAGCCCCTTGCTCGACACGGGGTCTCGATGAAGCGGTTTGAGTCGCGACCCGCGCGTCAACTCGGGGGTGAGGCTTGGCAGTACTTCTTTTTTATTGACCTTGTGGGTCACCGAAAAGACAGCAACGTGGCTCTGGCCTTGGCGGAAATTCAACAGACCGCCGGGATGTTTAAGCTCCTGGGGTCCTATCCTTTATTCGACAAACTCACTGCTTAGATTTTTAGCAAAGGTTCGTTTGCCATGGCGTCACTTAACCAGCGCGTTCCCTCCTACCTTAGAGCCATTGCGCCGTATCAGCCCGGCAAGCCCATTGCCGACATTGCGCGAGACTATGGCTTTCAGGAAGACCAGGTGGTGAAGCTTGCTTCCAACGAAAACCCACTGGGCATGAGCCCCAAAGGTCGAGAGGCCATGCTGAAGGCGGCGGGCGACCTCGGTCGCTATCCGGATGGCAATGGTTTTTCACTTAAGCAGGCCCTGTCGAAAAAGTTTGCTCTTGACCCCGCCACCATTACGCTCGGTAATGGAAGCAACGATATCCTTGAACTGGTGGCGCATGCCTTTTTGGCGCCCGGCAAAGAGTCGCTAATGAGCGACCATTCCTTTGCTGTCTATGCGCTGGCCAGTCAGGCTGTTGGCGCAACTCTGGTTTCAGTGCCTGCCCAGTCGCAGGACCTGGGTCATGATCTCGATGGCTTTTCGCGTCGTATCTCCGCTAACACAGCCGTGGTTTGGATTGCGAACCCCAACAATCCCACAGGTAGTTTTATTCCAGGCGATCGCCTGGAGTCCTTTATTTCCAGCGTTCCAATATCGGTGCTTGTGGTTCTCGATGAGGCCTACACCGAATACTTAAGTGAGGATGACTCCTACCCTGCCTTTGAATGGGTGACGCGTTATCCCAATTTGTTGGTTTCTCGCTCCTTCTCAAAAGCCTATGGCCTTGCGGGTCTGAGGGTGGGTTATGGAGTGGCCAGTGAAGAAGTCACTGACCTTTTGAATCGGGTGCGACAGCCGTTTAATGTGAACTCGCTTGCGCTTGCTGCTGCCGAGGCCTCGATCTTCGATTATGAATTCCTTGCCCGGTCCGCCAAGTTGAACCGTCAAGGCATGCTGCAGATTCAGCAGGGCCTGCAGACGCATGGAATAAGCGCGCTTCAATCGTGGGGAAACTTTCTTCTTATCGATCTTCAAGCCGTAAATCCTCTCGAGCCAAAGGCAGGCGCCGTGGTCTATGAGGCTTTGTTGTCGAAGGGTGTGATTACCCGGCCTGTTGCTAACTATGGCCTGCCGGGGTATCTGCGCGTTTCCATCGGCACGTCGATCGAAAACGAGGCCTTTCTAAAGGCCATGCCTTTTGCTCTTGAGGCGCTGAAGGCCTGTAAGGTCAGTGCTGCATGATTGATCGGTTATTACTCGTGGGCTGCGGTCTTATGGGTGGCTCGGTGGCTGCGGCGCTGCGCGCCCAATCGCCCTCGGCCCAGGTCTGGGTAGTTGACCCAGCCTTCGGTGAGAAGGCGGTCGAGCAAGGCTTGGCCAATCGTTCTTTTCCTTCCGTAGAGGCCATGCTCGATCAGGCGCAGCCTATAGTTGAACAAGGCCTGTTGTTTGCAACGCCTGCGCATGTGACTGCCAAGCTTTTGCCAGACCTTGCCCTTACGCTTGATCAACCTTATGCAAAAAGCCTTCAGTGGATTAGCGAACTAGGTAGCGTGAAGGCTCCGGTTGTGAAAGCCCTGCAGAGTATGGATGACGGTCCCGGGGGCAAGGCCCTTCAAGCCCTCTTTGTTCCAAGTCATCCCATGGCGGGCAGCGAGCAGTCGGGGCTCTCTGCCGCAGACCCCAGGCTGCTTCAAGGCGCACGCGTGTTGATCTCGAAGCTTGTGGACAATCAGCCCGAAGCCGTCGATGGCCTTGAGCTCTTTTTCAGCAGCTTAGGTGGACTGCCCATTGCCCTTCCACTTGGAGAACACGACGAGTTGCTGGCGGCATTAAGCCATCTGCCTCATCTGCTTGCCTATGGACTGGCCGGCATGCTGGCTTCGGGCCCCTATGCGGCCGCTGCACAGAGTCTTCACGGTGGCGGGCTGCGCGATACCACTCGTATTGCAGGATCGTCCGCGGAACTTTGGTCGGGCATTCTTTTAGAGAATCGTGAGGCGGTCTTGGCCCTTATGACGCAGTACAAACTAAGTCTTTCCGAGCTTGTGCATGCCCTTGAGTCTCAAGATGCGCAGGCCCTTCAGCAGAGTCTCGAGCGGGCAAGCCAATGGCGACGTCAGTTCAGCTAGGGCTCGACCTGCGTCCCCTTGCCCGGGGTCGGGTTCAGCTGCCGGGTAGTAAGAGCCTATCGAACAGGGCTTTGCTGCTTGCAGCCCTCGCCCATGGAACCACGCAGATCTCAGGGCTGCTCGATTCCGATGACACCCGGGTGATGGTCGAAAGCCTTCGTCGCCTAGGCGTGGCGCTTTCGGGGGACTTGGCGGATTCAAAAGGTCAGGGGCTCGTCGTTGAGGGTGCGGCGGGCCAGTTTTCCAAGGCCGAGTCTCTCGAACTTTTTGTTGGCAACTCGGGGCTCACCATTCGCACTCTCTTGCCGGCCGTTGTGGTCGCGGGTCTGTCGGTTGATGTTGTTCTTAGCGGTGTTGATCGTATGCATGAGCGGCCGATTGCAGATCTTGTGGATGGCCTGCGTGCGCTTGGCGCCAGCATTGACTACCTGGGGCAGCACGGCTATCCGCCGTTACGCGTTCGGCCCGCGCGTTTGAAACCCATGGAGAGGCTTCGTGTCCGTGGCAATGTCTCCAGTCAGTTTCTTACTGGGCTGATGCAGGTGGCGCCCCTGCTTGCAGTGCAGTGGGGCCGGCCTGTTGAGATTGAAGTGGAGGGCCCGTTAATCAGCCGGCCGTATGTGGATCTTTCCATCCATATGCTGGCTCAGTTTGGGGTTAGGGTTGAAGAACCCGTGCCCGGGCAGTTCCGTATTCATCCCGCCCAGGCAAACATTGGTCTTCAGGCCCTCGGGCAGCTTAAGGTTGAGGCCGACGCCTCTTCTGCCTCCTACTTTTTGGCTGCAGGCTTGCTGGGTGGTGGACCGGTGCGCGTCGAAGGTGTTGGGAAAGACAGCCCTCAAGGTGATGTCCAGTTTGCCCATGCCTTGTCTCAAATGGGCGCATCGATTACCTGGGGTGATGACTTTATTGAGGCTCGCGCAGCCCGCCTCAATGACCTGGGCAGGCCTGTCGTCAAGGCGGTGAGCCTTAACGCCAATGCCATTCCCGATGCCGCCATGACCCTTGTGGCGGTGGCGCTGTATGCGCCTGCGGGCGCCACCACGCGACTCGAGGGTATTGGTTCGTGGCGCGTAAAAGAGACCGATCGTATTGCCGCCATGGCCAACGAGGCCCGGGCGCTTGGTGCCACAGTCGT
Organism: Burkholderiales bacterium; assembly: GCA_030828265.1. Lineage (GTDB taxonomy): Bacteria > Pseudomonadota > Gammaproteobacteria > Burkholderiales > Burkholderiaceae_A > Hahnella. Next base: position 3,539 of record JAURCW010000120.1, read on the forward strand.
CGAAGGGCCCGACTTTATTGAAGTCACCGCGCCGGCGCAGCTAACCTCCGCAAGCATTGCTACTTACGATGACCATCGCGTGGCCATGAGTTTTGCATTGGCCAGTTTTGAGCATCCTGGGGATAAGCGGGGGATAAATCCAGCTGACGCTGTGGGTAATCGTGTGGAAAAGGCTGTGGAAAACACCGGTAAGCCAGGGGATAACTGCACCAAGGCCGCCTCGCCAACAGTGAAGCAGGCTGGTCGCAGCCTCATGATTCAAGACCCAGGCTGTGTGGCAAAGACCTATCCCGAGTTCTTTGAGGCCTTTGCCGATGTCTGCGCCCAGGCCGTGCCTGTGGTTGCCATTGACGGACCCACAGCCTCAGGCAAGGGCACGGTCGCGGCATTGCTTGCCCAGAGACTTGGTTTTCATTACCTCGACAGCGGGGCGATTTATCGGCTGCTCGCTTTGGCAAGCCAAGACCAGGGCCTCGCCGAAGACGATGAGCAGGGTCTTGTGGCCTGCGCGGGCCAGATGCAGCTGCAGTTTCAGGCCGATTGTGTTTTTCTAGGTGGGAAGGACGTAAGCCTGCCCATTCGGGCTGAGGCCATTGGCAATCGGGCCTCGCGGCTTGCCGCGCTGCCAAGGGTTCGGCAGGCCTTACTGCGCCGGCAGCGAGATTTTGCAAGGCCTCCAGGCCTGGTGGCCGATGGCCGCGACATGGCCTCGGTGGTCTTTCCCCATGCTCAGCTCAAGATCTTCCTAACCGCCTCGGCCGAGGTGCGTGCGCAACGTCGCTACAACCAATTGAAAGAAAAAGGAATTCCCACTACACTTGAGGGCCTTTTGGCGGATCTTTTGGCGCGTGACGAGCGGGACAGTAATCGTGCGGTTGCGCCTTTAAGGTTTCT
>JAURCW010000060.1 GCA_030828265.1 Burkholderiales bacterium
ACAACCCGGGCTATCAGTCACTCATGAAAGACCTTAAGCAGTCGACAAAGCAACGGTTTGGTGCGCTCGACTTCTCCTATCCCGAGCACCAGGTGGAGGCCGAGATTGTTGCGCATGAGTCGGGTGTTTCCGTTCAAGATGCCAGTAACCTTGTGCATATTGCCGAGCGAGCGCGACATTTAAAGGGTCACGGCCTTGACGAGGGCATATCGACCCGCATGCTTATTTATGCAGGCTCGCTCATGACTGCAGGGGTACCTGCGCTGGCCGCCTGCCGTGTTGCCTTGGTGAGGCCGATTACCGACGACCCCGATATGCGGGATGCACTTGATGCCGCTGTAAGTACCTATTTTTAGGCTTTATGGGGCAAGCCTTATCCGACTTCCTCGGCCCGGACGACGACTGTTCCGACGCCTTACGACTTGCGCTTGAGGAGCAATGGACTGGCCTTACAAGAGCCTTTAGCTCGCGCGGCGTCGATAACTACCTAAAAGGCTGCAAGGCGCTCGACCAGCTTGGACGTTCGCAGGAACTGCCCGTCGCATTTGCCAGCTGCATGCCCGAGGTCGCTCGGGCCATTGGGGAGGATGTCTTACCCGATCTTGTTAACTTTTTGTTGGGCATGGCGTCGAAAACCTCTGGTCAGGTTCTCACAGCGATTGTTCAGGTATCCCCAATCGTCGCGCGGCGACTTGGCGACGTCGAATTGTTTCGACAATTTTTGCAGGTACTCGCCAACATGCTTGCCCAGGCCCCGAGGGGCGTTCGCCCCATGCTTGAGCAGATCGACACACTGCTTTCGCAGCTCACGCTCGGAGGGCTTCGGCGTTGGGCCTTATGGGGCGCCCAGGCGTACAAAAGTGATTTTGAAGGGCAGATTCGTTACTTCTCTTTGCAGAGTGAGGACGCCAGGGCCATGCTTCAGGCCGAGCGCAAGGGAACTTTATTTGTCGATATTCAGAGGCGCCTTCTCATTTATCTCAGAGCGATCTGGGGTCGTGACTTCTTCCTACGACCCACTTCGGGGGACTACGAGCGTCGCGAAGGAATCAGGCCTTATATCGATCGATTTGTTATCTATATTCCAGATGCCTTTGACGACTGGTCTGATGAGGCTCATCAAAAGTCGGTTGCTGGGCTGGATGTCTATCGTGCTGTGGTGAATCATTGTGCGGCTCATCTTCAGTTTGGTGGTGACGCGTTACCGGATGAGGGCTTAACGCCGTTGCAGCGTCATCTTGTTGAGTGCATTGAGGACGCCCGTGTTGAGCATTTGGCAGGAAAGGCTTTTCCCAACATGCTCGACTCCTGGGCGGTTTTTCACACCCTGCCCCTCGGGGAGTCATCGCCACTGCGGCTAGCCAGCCTACTTCGGCGTTTAGCCTTGCGTCTAACAAATCCTCACGCCCATGACGGCCACGACTGGGTGGAGTATGCCGCCCACGCCTTCTTCAATCATCCCGACCTCACACAGGGTTTAGCGAGTATTTCCATTGCGCGTGATCTCGAGGCAAGGCTTGGCTCGCTCAATCTTCCTGCATTCGATAGTCGTCTTGACAGCCTCAGTCTCTTCTACCGCGACGATAACCGAGTGATCTGGCAGTCGGCTCGCCATGATGAGAAGGATGCATTGGCTGTGACCTGGAGAGAGAAGCAGGTCCGCAAGAAGGTAAGCATTATGGAGATGGTGAACGAGGTCAATAACGAGTTTGCTGGTGATGATGCCGAGGAAATCTGGGTGCTTCCCACCGAGTTCTTCCTTGATCAGGAGGGGGTTTCCATTAACTCGCTCGAGGGTCGTGAGCCCATTTCAAGCCCCTTCCATTACAACGAGTGGGACTATCAGATTCAGCTTGATCGGCCCGCCTGGGTGACTTTGTACGAACGGGCTGCACCTCGCGGGGATGATGCGGTGATTGATGCATTAATTGCCGAACATAAGCCGGTTGTGGCCCGACTTAAGTATCTTATTGAATCGATGATTCCCCAAGGCCTCAAGCGTATACGACGCCAAGAAGAGGGCGATGAGATTGACATTAATGCGGCGGTGAGTAGTTTCATTGACCTGCGCATGGGCTATCAGCCTGACCCACGCATTATGACGCGCTACAAGAGGACCGAGCGCGATGTCTGCGTTTTGGTTCTTCTCGATCTCTCGGAATCATCAAACGATACCGTACGGGGTCAGGACTTCACTGTCATTGAGCTAACAAGGGCGGCAACCGTTCTAATGGCCGATGCCCTAAGCCGAGTGGGTGACACCTTTGCCATCCATGGGTTCTGTTCCAACGGACGAGATGATGTCCATTACTATCGACTGAAGAATTTCGAGGATCCTTATGAGAAAGAGGTCAAGGCGAGGCTCGCAGGATTGTCGGGGTCTTATTCAACACGAATGGGGGCAGCTGTAAGACATGCCTCAAGCCTTCTCGCCCAGCGTCCTGAGCGCAAAAAACTTATTTTTGTCGTGACTGACGGGGAGCCCGCCGATAACGACGTTCGCGACCCTCAGTATCTAAGGGCTGATACCAAAAAGGCAGTTGAACAGGCTGGACGACAGGGTGTTAGCTGCTATGCGCTTTCACTCGACCCCTATGCCGATCAATACGTTTCAAGTATTTTTGGCGCGGGCCGCTACACGGTTCTTGATCATGTCGAGCGACTGCCCGAGAAGCTTCCCATGTTGTACCTTGGATTAACGCAATAGTTTCGGTATGAAGATTAGCCTCCGAACCTTCATTTCCATCGACTCGCTGCAGCCGCAGCTTGCCTCGTACCTGGCAACCTCGTCTCAGGGCTTTCTTCCTGTTCCTGGGGATGCCTGCCTTTGGATTGAGGTGGCGCCAGGAATGGCTGTGCATCGGCTTTCGGACATTGCTCTTAAAAGAACAAATGTGCATATGGGTGAGCAAGTGGTGGAGCGTTCCTTTGGGTCTATGGAGATTCATTACCGTAATCAGAGTGAGGTTCAGGAGGCGGGCCGCGTAATTCTGGAGCAGCTTGCAAGTAAACCCGAGGATCGTATGGGCTGCTCCATTGAATGGGCGGAGGTGATTTGCGCCGTGACACCTGATCACGCCACCCTTATTAATCGACAGATGCGTCGCGGCTCGATGCTCTTGCCTGGTAAGAGTATGTTCATTATGGAAACGGAACCTGCGGGCTATATTGTCTATGCGGCCAACGAGGCAGAAAAGGCAGCCAACGTAAGCCTCGTCGATCTCAAACCCTTTGGTAGCTTTGGGCGCTTAACCATGATGGGGACAGAGGCCGAAGCAGCGGCTGCTGCCTCGGCCGCTACGGCTGCCATTGAGTCCCTTAACCGTCAGGCGCGTCCCATTGGGTTCAAAGGATAGGCATGGATATTAATTCGCCCACGAAGCGCCTGTTGTTCAATACGGTTCGGGTTGATACCGAGCTAGACGATGGCAGTCGCGGCTCGGGAACGGCCTTCATTGTGAATCATCGCCACGCAAACAAGTCCACGGCCTTCGTGGTCACCAATCGCCATCTGGTTGAAGGCGTGCGCCGAGGTGGGCTGGTTTTTACTGTGGGCGAAAAGGGCCAGCCTTTAATTGGTCAGAGGTTTCAGCTTGATATTGACGAGTTTCCTCAGGCCTGGTTTCTACACCCAGATCCATCCATCGATCTCGCTGTCATTCCTTTAGCACCACTTGAGCAGGCGGCCAATGAGCGAGGGGTCGACATTTATTACCAGCTTATCGATACCAGCCTTGTCCCAGAGGCCACGGATGAGCTTGCCTTTGATGCACTCGAAGAGGTTCTTTTCGTTGGTTATCCAAGTGGCGTCTGGGATCAGGTCAACCTAATGCCCATTCTGCGCCGTGGGACAACGGCAACTCCACCACAAATTAATTTTGAGGGACGACGTGAGTTTCTTATTGATGCGGCGGTCTATCCTGGGTCAAGTGGGAGTCCAGTTTTTTTCTGTGCCTCCGATGGGCTTGCAAGCCGAATTACAAGTGATACGAAGTTCTTTTTTGCAGGCGTTGTTGCGGCTGTTTTTTTTCGCCAAGAGGCGCAGCAATTGGTACCGGCCCCCGTCCCAGCGAACAATGGTCATGCCTCGGTGATGGGCTCTGAGATGATCGACCTAGGACTTGTTATAAAGTCGTCTCAGGTTGTTCATTTAATTAATGCCTACCTCAGTACCTGGAAGGTTTAACTCGAGTCTATGAATACACGGTACGCAGGTTTTTTTGAAGACGCCCACGGTATCACTCAGCTAGGACGGGTAGTGCTTGATGCATGGGTCTTCGGAATTATTCCGCGCGAGGAAGATTGCAAGCAATGGGATCTTGGGCGCATGCAGAACCTCATGCAGCAGGTGCAAGAGGCCTGGGACGCCCATGGCGGCCTCCCTAGCCTTTTACCCCCTGAACTTGGCAAGGAGCATGAGGCAACCTACAACTGGGCCATGGACCGCGCCCGATCATTAGGATGGTCTTCCACCCTTGGTGACGACGACTAAGCATTTATTGGCCAGGAGTACTTATGGTTTTTGACCCTATCGTATTGTTTTTTCTTCTGGGCGTGATTGCCGGAATTGTAAAGTCGGATCTCAAAATGCCCTCGGCGCTTTACGAGGCGCTGTCTATTTTTCTTTTGCTGGCTATCGGACTGAAAGGGGGCGTCGAGCTCTCGAAGTACAACATCCTTGAGCTTCTTCCCAGCAGCACTATTGTGATTCTTGTGGGCGTTTTAATCCCTTTAATTGCCTTTCCCATTCTTAAGTTTGTTGGTAAGTTGAATCATTTCGACTCGGCCTCCATCGCCGCACATTACGGCTCTGTGAGTGTGGTGACCTATTCTGTGGCTCTGGCTGCGCTTGCCGAACGAGGCATGAGCCATGAAGGCTACATTGTGGTGTACTTGGTCTTGCTCGAGATGCCTGCCATTATTGTGGGGGTGGCCCTTGCCCGAATGGCGCCAGACGCCAGCAAAAAAGCCGCAGGCTGGGGTAAGTTAATGCATGAGGTCTTTTCTGGCAAAAGTATTCTCCTGTTAACGGGTGGGCTTGTGATTGGCTGGATTGCCGGAGAAAAAGGCTTTGCCCCCATCGAGCCCATGTTTGGTGGGCTCTTCAAGGGGGCGCTGGCTTTATTCTTGCTGGAAATGGGCCTTGTAGCCGCCTCAAGGGTGGCTGCGTTTCGTTCCTACGGCGTTTTCTTGGTGGTCTTTGCCATGGTGATGCCGCTTATTTCTGCTGCAATTGGCATCTTTACGGGGTTGATGCTTTCGCTCTCGCCAGGCGGAACAGCGCTGCTCGCTACGCTTTATGCCAGCGCCTCCTACATAGCGGCACCTGCCGCTATGCGAATTGCGGTTCCCCAAGCGAATCCCTCGCTCTCCATTGGGGCTTCTCTTGGGGTAACCTTCCCATTCAATCTTTTTGTTGGGATACCCTTATACTTCGCAATCGTAGAGAAATTCTCCTAGGGCTCCCATGCAAGTCAAATCGTTCAGGTTGGTTACTGTTTTTTGCGAAGCCATTTTAGAGTCTCTGGTTATTACAGAGTTTGATGAACTGGGTATTGTTGGCTACACAGTAAGCGACTGCCGCGGCCGAGGAACTCATGGTGTTCGCAGTGGCTCATGGAGGCTTAGTTCGAATATTCGTATTGAGGTGATGTGCGACGAAGAGGTCGCTGAGAGGCTTGCCTCCGCTCTTAGCCAGAAATACGACAAAGATTACGGTTTACTTATTGTTGCAAGTAACGTTGATATTCTGAACTAATCGGGTCTACCTACCGGGTTGGGTAGTGCGTTTACTTTGCCCCGGTAAGCTTGCGTCGCTTTTCCATCATGCGCCAAACAAAAGGTGTGAAGATAAGCTGCATCGCAAGTTCCATCTTTCCTCCCGGAATCACAATGGTGTTAGCTCGGCTCATCCAGGATGAGTTGATCATATTGAGCAGGTAGGGAAAATCGATGCCCTTGGGGTTGGCAAAGCGGATAACCACCATGCTCTCATCGGCCGAGGGGATATCTCGTGCAATAAATGGATCGGACGTGTCGACAACGGGGACACGCTGAAAATTCACGTGCGTATGAGCAAACTGAGGAACAATGTAATGCACATAGTCGGGCATTCTGCGAAGTATGGTGTCGGTGACGGCTTCGGTGCTATACCCCCTTTGATGCTTATCGCGCCAGAGCTTTTGTATCCACTCAAGGTTAATAACAGGAACAACACCAATGCGAAGGTCGGCGTACTGAGCAACATTCACCGTGTCTGTCACCACGGCACCATGAAGTCCTTCATAAAAAAGCATGTCCGTGTCTTGAGGTAGGTCTTCCCAGGGGGTGAATGTTCCTGGTTCTTGCTTGTAGGGCTCGGCTTCCTCTTGGTTATGAAGATACTTTCTTGACTGTCCCTGGCCTGTTTCAGAGTAGGTTTTGAAAAGGGCCTCAAGTTCGGGGAAGAGGTTGTTCTCAATACCAAAGTGACTAAAGTTCTTGTTACCAAGCTTTTCGGCATCGCTTTGTCGCTTGCGCATTTCGAGGCGGTCGTAGCGGTGAAAGCTGTCTCCCTCAATAATGGCCGCCTTAACACCCTCCCTTCGGAAGATGTTCTGAAAGGTGCGCGTAACGGTTGATGTGCCAGCTCCGGAGGAGCCCGTGATTGCAATAATGGGGTGGCGATCAGACATGAGGGTTTCCTGTGTTAGTCCCGAAACAAGCTGCGGGTTCCGAAAAGTGGGGAGGCATCTTCGTCATGCGAGCCTTGAGGAGGGTCGTTGTGGTAGCGCTCAATAAGCTCAACCTCTTCGCGCGACCCAAAGACTAAGCCGATGCGTTGGTGAAGAGAGCTTGGCTGCACCGTTAGTATTGGTTCGTAGCCGGTGCTGGCCCTACCCCCGGCCTGCTCCATGATCATGCCAATGGGATTGGCCTCGTACATAAGCCGAAGTCGGCCAGGCTTAGTTAGATCTTTGGTGTCTTTGGGGTATAGAAACACGCCACCACGCATCAGAATACGATGGGCCTCGGCAACCATTGAGGCGATCCAGCGCATATTAAAGTCTTTACCTCGAGGCCCGGTTTGGCCTGCAAGGCACTCGTCCACATAGCGCTTCACGGGTGGCTCCCAGAAGCGCGCATTGGAAGCGTTAATGGCAAACTCTTTGGTTGATTCCGGTACTTTGATATCGGGATGCGTCAGCATGAACTCGCCAAAGCTTGGGTCGAGCGTAAAGCCGTGAACGCCGCGTCCAACCGTAAGGATGAGCATGGTGGCTGGCCCATAAAGCGCATAGCCTGCAGCGACCTGCTCGGTCCCTGGCTGCAGAAAATCGTCCGCGGTTAGATTGCGCCCGTCATGGGCACTCTCGGGTGCTCTAAGCACACTAAAGATACTTCCAACAGAGACATTGACATCAATGTTTGATGAGCCGTCGAGTGGGTCAAAGACAAGCAGGTAACGGCCTCGCGGCTGACCCTCCGGAAGGTTATAGGGCTCGTCCATTTC
>JAURCW010000159.1 GCA_030828265.1 Burkholderiales bacterium
AATACGAACCTCTCGAACCGGATGCACACTGCGTTGGCTCTCCGGGTCAAAGACCCGGATGGAGGCGATCTCGTCGTCGAAGAGTTCGATGCGATAGGGCAGGGTTGAACCCATGGGGTAGAGGTCGATCAGGCCTCCGCGAATCGCGTACTCACTCGGTGAAAAGACCTGGCCTACAGGGCTGTATCCGGCTGTCTGCAACTGCTGGCGCAGACGATCCACCGAAAGGGACTGACCCGTTCGGAAAAAAAACGTGTTGGCAGCCAGGTAGTGGGTGGGGGGTAGGCGTTGCAGGGCCGTGGGAGCGCCCACGATAAGAAGATCGAGCTGACCCGTAATGGCAAGGTAAAGGCTGTTGAGTCGCTCCGAGATAAGGTCTTGATGAGGTGAAAATGCCTCGTAGGCAAGAGTTTCCCAGTCACCAAGGCCTGCAACACGAAGCCCCGGCTGCCAGGCCTTAACCTCTTGTAAGAGACGCTGATAGCGCGCTGCGCTGTCGGCAATCACAAGGGTTAAGGCACCCTTTAAGTCAGTTGCTGAGGCCTTTACGCGAAGTTCTTGGGCCTGTTGCACTGCCCAGCAGGCAGTAAAGAGGCTATCGGCCGACCCGAGGGGAAGGCCTGCAACATGCCTTTGACCGGGAGACTGTGGTCGGGCCGCCGAATCAGGCCATGACCATTGCAGCGTTGTAACTGAGGCGGGTGTTGGGTTTGTGGCGGTTGCGGCCTCGGAAATTCCTGGACGGCTGTCGATCATCTCTGTCATCTGCTAATTTTAGGGGATGAACACCCTTTTGCCTTTAAGCTACTTATGCACGACTGACCAGGCCGACCAAAGGCTTCAGGCTTTACGTCGGTCTTCCCACGATGCAAAGGACTTAAGTACGAGCCCCCGTCTATGGCTGCTCGTGCCCGCCGCGGGCCTTGGAACAAGGGCCGGGCTTCAGAGTCCCAAACAGTACTTTGAGATCAATGGACAGACGGTACTTGAGCATTGCCTTGTCGCCCTCGGAGAAGGATCTAAGGGCATCAAGGCCTTTGCTGGCATTCTGGTTCTTTTGTCGCCGGAGGACTCCTACTGGCAAGATCTGCAACTTGATCGGGGCGTAACAAACAGGCTTGGCCCGGCTTTTCCCCTGCTGGCTTTGAAAATTGGAGGAGCCGAGAGGGCGCAGACGGTTCTGGCTGGTCTTGACTGCCTAAACCGTGTCTTTGGTGACGAGGCTCAGAACGACTGGGTGATGGTGCACGATGCAGCAAGGCCCTTTGTGACCGCAGAGGCTATTGAGCGCCTATGGCAGCAGGGGCAGAGCGAGGACGGTGCATTGCTGGCTTTACCCGTTGCTGACACGCTTAAGCGTGCGCAGGCCCAGGCCCAGGCCACGGATCATCCCATAGACCCTTTAGCGACGACCACGGGGCCCAAGGTTCTTGAAACAGTTCCCCGCGATCACCTCTGGCGAGCACAGACCCCACAGCTCTTTCGATTGCCGCTTGTTCGTAAGGCCTTAGCTCATCAACCCATGGCCACCGACGAGTCGCTTGCCATGGAGGCGCTTGGTTACAGGCCTCGGCTCGTTATGGGGGAGGCAAGTAACATTAAGCTCACGTTTGAACAAGACTTTGCAAAGGACGCACTCACCATGCCTGACCGGTCAAACCTCGTGCAGGCCTCCGCCCAAGAACCTCCCATTCGTATTGGCCAGGGATTTGATGTTCACGCGCTTGTGAAGGATCGTCCTCTTATTTTGGGAGGCGTTCGCATAGCGCATGAGACAGGCCTGCTTGGCCATTCGGATGCTGATGTGCTGCTGCATGCGATTTCAGATGCACTACTGGGTGCCCTCGGGCTTGGGGATATTGGGCGGCATTTTCCCGACACCGATGCTGCGTTTAAAAACATCGACAGTCGCCTTCTGCTTCGAAAGGTGGTTCAAGTTATGCGGGAGCAAGGTTTTCGCGTAGCCCAGATTGATGCGACGCTGATCGCTCAGCGTCCGAAGCTTATGCCCTACATTGACGCCATGGTGGCTAACATTTCGCAAGATTGTGACTGCGACTTCGTGAACGTTAAGGCAACCACCACAGAGACACTTGGCTTTGCGGGTCGCGAAGAGGGTATTGCCGCTCAGGCAATTGCCAGTCTCGTTCGAGCGTAATGAAGGCACTCTCACTCAAGGCGCCTGTCTTAGCGATTGACGCGTCCGACTCGGCCAGTCTTGTGTTGGCGATACCCAATAGGCCGTGGCGTGGTGTGTCCATCGACGCGGGGAAGGGTAGAGCCTCGGAGCTTTTAGATGCCTTGAATTCAGCTTTAAGTGCCGAAGGTCTTTGGGCTCGTGACATTGGTTCTTTGGTTCTTTGCTCGGGCCCTGGTTCTTTTACGGGCCTTCGTATTGCAGCCGGCCTGGTTCAAGGCCTTGCCCGGGGGCTTGAGCGGACGGTCGCCGTTGTCTCAGCCTTCGAGGCCTATGCACTGGCCTGGCTCTTGGGGTCTGCACGACCACCAATTGCTGTTGGTATGGCTCAGGGGCGGGCAAGCCCTATTCATCACGCAGAGCCCGTAAGCGAGGCCGGACATCGCTCCTTGGTTGAGGTGTTGCTAAACGCCCGACTCGGAGAGTTCTACAGGGCTCAGCTGCGGTTCAACCCGCAGTTTTTTCAGTTTGAGTTTGTGGATCAGCCCTTTGTTGTGCAGCAAGAGCTGCTTCGCGAGGAGCAGGCCTTGTTGCCCTCAGAGGCACTGGCATCCAATGGTCATGCGCGACTTCTTGAGCCTTCCATCCAAGACTATCAGCTCCCTTTTGGTCTCGAAGACGCAGCCGGCCAGCCGCCCTCACTGAAGACACTCGCCTATTGGTCATTAGCTGCCGCCGCTCTATCGCAAGACCCTTCCCGGTTTGGACCTGCTCTGGAGGCCCAGCCTCTTTATGTGCGGGAGAAGGTTGCCTTGACTCGTGAAGAACGTCTTCAGGGCCCCAGTATGGGCTTACAGCCTCTGAGTCCTGCTGACCTTGCCTCGGTCATGGTGATTGAAAATCAGTCCTATGAGGTACCCTGGACATCGGGCAACTTTCGAGATGCCTTTGCCTCCGGTTACGAGCTTTTGAAGCTCGTTGACCAAGGCGTGATGATTGGCTACCTGGTCTACATACGTGTACTTGATGAATGCCATCTTTTGAATTTCACTGTTGCGCCGACCCGCCAACGACGTGGGGCAGGCCAGTTCATGCTCGATCAGCTGATTCGAAGGCTCTTCGCTGAGAAGCTAAGTATTGTGATGCTTGAGGTTCGACCATCCAACCAGGCGGCCATT
>JAURCW010000161.1 GCA_030828265.1 Burkholderiales bacterium
AATTTGCGCCACGACAGTTCTGGGCATCACGCGCGGCGGACGTCCACCCACACTAGGGACTTCAATATTTTCGTCGTCATTTAATAACTGACTGCTGGCTACACCATATTGCAATTTTATTTTCTCAGCGTCTTCGGGCGCCGTTCGTAAACCTATGGCCAAATCCGAAGTTAAATGATGCCCGCCCATAGGGATAACGGCAGAATGCCGGATACATCCTTCCACCCAAATTGCAACATCAGTCGTCCCTCCTCCGATGTCGACCATCACCACCCCCAATTCTCTCTCTTCCGGGGAAAGCACTGCAGCACTAGAGGCCAACGGTTGCAAGACAATATCAACTACATCTAATCCGGCCCGGCTAACACACCGCGCGAGATTTTGGGCAGAGGTGACCGCTCCCGTCACAATATGCACACGCACCTCAAGCCTTACACCGCTCATGCCCAGAGGCTGGCGAACATCTTCCTGGCCATCAATCACGAAGTCTTGAGGAAGCACATGAAGAATTTGTTGGTCGGCAGGAATGCTAACCGCCGTTGCGGTCTCAATCACCCGGTCTACGTCGGCCTGAGTGACCTCTTTTTCTTTAATGGCCACCATGCCGCTTGAGTTGAAGCTGCGAATATGACTGCCCGCAATGCCTGTCCAGACCGCGTCAATTTTGCAGTCGGCCATAAGCTCGGCTTCCTCCAGAGCTTTCTGAATCGAGGCGACCGTGGCGTCAATGTTAACCACAACACCCTTTTTAAGGCCTTCGCTCTCGCACTGACCTAGGCCAACCACCTGAATGCGGTCGTCGGGCTCAATTTGTGCAACAACCACTGCAATTTTGGAGGTGCCAATATCGAGGGCAACCAGCAGATTCTTCTGGGGGTCACGGGGCATGGCCATTAGGTCCTTCTAAATGAAATAAAGAGGCAAGGGGAAGGCAGCTTCGCGACTTAAGTTCCGAGCGCGAGGGATTACGGCCCGGCAAGACGCTTGCTGAGACAGCCCGAAAGGCAAAGCCGTTGGCATAGCGAAGATCGGCAAGGGCAAGCCTCTGCATGCCCGACTTGGTCTCCAGCGACGCCTCGAGACTTTCAAGCCGCGTCAAGAGACCTTGCAGCCGTTCAATCGGGCTGCTTGGCAGTTGATCACGGCCGAGCTCCACCACAAGGGCGCCATCAAGAACAGCCTTCCAAGAGAGTTGCTCGGTGAGCTCAAGCCGCGTGAGAACCCGCTTGTGCGATTCAAGCTCTTCTTGCAGGGCCATGGCCCGCTCCATGACGCGCAGGTGACTGCCCACCGGGCCTAAGAGCCGAGGCATCTTGCAGCCTAGCCGCTCTTGAACCTGGCCCAGGTCCGCTTGCGCCGAGAAAAGCTCTCCGTAGCTATTAATAAGCTGACCATCGGCCCAGATAGCAATCGGCTCGTGCTCCTCCACCCAGACCAGAAGGCGATTCGGCCAGACACGACGCATGGACACCTGACGTACCCAGGCATGGTCCTCAAGAACGTCGCGAAGGTCGTGAAGCGGTGTAGTCAGTGCCGTTCCCTGACCGGCCTGCTCGATGGCCTGGCGAATATCGGACTTGGTAAGGTTGGCAATCGGGGGGCCCAGGGAGACCACCTGCACCGACTTCAGCGCAAAGGCGGGCTGACGCGCCACCCAAAGCGCCACCGCGGCAAGCCCTGTTAACAAAGTAAGCCAGACAAGGCCTGCAGCAAAACGATTAATGGCCAGGGGCGATCGCCAGAGCGCCTGCATGGTGCGCGAGAGCATGCCGATCATGCAAAAGCCTCTTTACCTAATGCTGGTACGGCGGACTGCTTTAAGCGGGCTGTCTTAAGAATGGCAAGCACCAGGTCTTCATAGCCAAGACCTGACTCCCGGGCGGCCATAGGAACCAGAGAATGATCCGTCATGCCCGGGCTGGTGTTGAGCTCAAGAAGCTGAGGCTGGGCGTTGGGTGTCTGATCATCCCAGAGAATATCGACCCTGGCCCAGCCCTCACAGCCCAGGGCCTCAAAGGCTTTGCAGCTCAGAGCCCCCATAAGGCCTGCCATCTCCGAAGAAATGGCCGCGGGGCATTCGTAGCGTGTTGCATTACCAAAGTACTTGTTCTGATAATCGTAGTTTCCCTTGGGCGCCACGATTTCAATCACGTCCAAGGCGCGAACCGGCCCGCCAGGCTCTTGCAAGAGTGCTACCGTAAATTCTCGGCCTGTAATGAAGGACTCAACGACCACGGCATCGTCAAAACGCTGTGCCTTGGCAATCGCGTCGGTAAGCTGCGACTCGGACTCAATTTTGGTGAAGCCAAGCGACGATCCCTCGCGCGAGGGCTTCACCGCCAAGGGTAGGCCAAGCGCCTTCACAAGCTCAGCCGTCGAGACCTCACTGGCCTGAACAAAGGCTGGGGTTGGGATGCCATGGGTCATCCAGACACGTTTTGTGATGAGCTTGTCCATGGCAAGGGCAGAGGCCATAACACCCGAGCCCGTATAGGCAATCCCCAAAAGCTCCAAGGCACCCTGCACACAGCCATCTTCGCCATAGCGGCCGTGCAAGGCAATAAAGGCTGTGGTGACACCTTCATTAAGAAGCTCCTGAAGAGGACGCTCGGCCGGATCAAAGCCAAAGGCATCAACGCCTTTGGCCTGTAAGGCACGCAGGACACCTTCCCCGGAACGCAAAGAGATCTCGCGTTCCGCGGACTGCCCGCCCATGAGAACAGCAACACGGCTCATAAGATCACCTCGCTCGCCGTAGTGCTTCGTCGCTCAGCCAGCTGAGGCGCAAGGCCGCCGATGGAGCCCGCGCCCATGCAGAGCACCACATCGCCTGGCTGGACAAGGTCATCAAGAAGACCGGGAAGCTCCTGAAGCTCCGCCGCGAAGATGGGCTCGATGCGGCCTAACTGGCGGATGGCCCGGACCAAGGCTCGTCCATCCGCCTGAGCAATCGGTGCCTCCCCGGCCGCATAGACCTCGGTAAGTATCAGTCCATCGGGCTCAGTAAGCACCTTTACGAAGTCATCGAAGAGATCACGGGTGCGACTGAACCGATGCGGCTGAAAAACAAGCAAGACGCGCCGGCCTGGGTAGGCGCCTCGAACCGCCTGAAGCGTGGCACGAATCTCCGCGGGGTGATGGCCATAGTCATCAATGAGCTCGGCAGGCCCGCGCGCAAAGCCAAGTGCGCCCCAGGACTGCAGACGCCTGCCGACGCCTCGAAACTGGCTAAGGGCCGACTGCATAGCCTCTACAGGCAGGCCAAGCTCAAGGCCAATGCCAATGGCAGCAAGAGCATTTCGGACA
>JAURCW010000183.1 GCA_030828265.1 Burkholderiales bacterium
AATAGTCTAGCCTGAATAGGCCTAAAATGACGTCTCACCTCAACCTTGTTGCGAGCACCCCTTACCCATGACCACTGCCAGCTATCTGTTTCCTCCCAGCCCCCTAGCAACCCTGCCCATTGCAGGAGGTTCGCAGCTTATTCCCGTACACCGCATTTATTGCATTGGCCGAAACTACGAGGCCCATGCCGTTGAAATGGGGCATGACCCCAACAAAGAGCCTCCCTTTTTCTTTCAGAAGAATGCCGACAGTCTTCTTGTGAATGCGGACTTTCCCTTCCCAAAGCAAAGCCAAGATGTTCATCATGAGGTGGAAATGGTTGTGGTTATTGGAAAAGGGGGCGAGTCCATCTCGGTCGAAAACGCGCTCGACCACGTAATTGGTTATGCCGTTGGCCTTGATATGACCTGCCGAGACTTGCAGGCCGAGGCAAAGAAGCTTGGAAGGCCCTGGGAGCCAGGCAAGTCGTTTGAAAATGCAGCGCCATGCTCCGCCGTGGTCTTAGCCTCTGACATTGGTCATCCCTCGCAGGGCGAAATTAACCTCTCCATTAATGGAGAGGTTCGACAGAAGGGTGACCTCAACCAACTCATCTGGAAGGTGCCCGAGCTGGTGAGCGTACTTTCTAACTTTTATCGACTGCTGCCTGGCGATCTTATTTTTTCCGGTACGCCTTCGGGGGTCGGCCCGGTTCGAGTGGGGGACCGTCTTGAAGCCCGTATTGCCTCTGTGGGCTCTTTAAGTTTGGCGGTAGTGGCACCTTAGGCAAAGATTAGGTCTTGGTCTAAGCGAACTGCACCATGGCAGATGCGGGGCCTAAGCCTTGGCCGCAGATTCTCGAAAAACTGGGGCTTAACAACCCCACCGACCTTGTCCTTCATTTTCCTCTGCGATTTGAGGACGAATCCAGTGTTCAATCTCTTACAAGTTTAAGTGAAGGCTTTGGTATTCGGTCTGATCAGGCCAGTCCCTCGGTGCAGTGCCAGGTTGAGGTTCTTGAGTCACAGGTGGTCTTTAAGCCCAGGCGCATGCTCAAGGTCAGGGTCAGGGACGACTCGGGCGAGGCACAGCTTCGATTCATTTATTTCAATGCTTCCATGCAGGCGGCCATGGTGGCTGGTACTCGCTATCGCGTGATTGGAGTACCCCGATACAACCGTCTTTCCGGACTGGAATTTATTCACCCCCGTTTGAAAAAGGGCTGGCTCTCGCAAGACGATCTTCGGGAGCAACCCTTGCGTGCGGTCTATCCAAGCACTTCAGGCCTCACGCAAGATCGTCTTGGCCAGTGGATTCGGAAGGCGCTTGACGAGCACTGCCCCAAGGAGTGGCTGCCAGAAGCGTATTTAAAGCGACTCAGCCTTCCAAGCCTTTACGACTCCATTCAAGCGCTTCATGCTCAGACGCAGCCTGAGGCAAGCCCGTTTTGGAATCGTGTGCGTCTTGATGAGATTGTTGCGCAGCAATTGGCCTTGCGACGCGCCCGTAGTAGTCGGCATCGAGCATTGGCTCCGGCCTTGCAGGATGATAGGGGGCTTAGCCAGGGTCTTTTTAAAACACTACCCTTTAGCCTTACAGCCGCTCAGCATGGGGCTTGGCTTCAGGTGAAGGCCGACCTTGCTCGTCCAGTTGCGATGAACCGTTTGGTTCAGGGTGATGTGGGATCGGGCAAGACGGTGATTGCAGCACTTGCGGTGGCCGTAGCCATTGGGTCTGGCTTTCAGGCAGCGGTGATGGCGCCCACAGAAATTCTTGCGGCGCAGCTTTATTCCAAACTTTCCCAATGGTTTGAGGGGGTTGGCGTCAAGATTGTTTTTCTTAAAGGAGGGCTTGGCGAACGTGAGAAGCGGGAGCGGCTTGCAGGCCTGGCCGATGGAACAGTCTCGCTTGCTGTTGGCACTCACGCGCTTATTCAAGACAGCGTGCAGTTTGCCCGCCTGGGTCTTTCGGTGGTGGATGAGCAACATCGTTTTGGTGTTGCCCAGCGTATCGCCCTGCGTGAAGGAGGCGTGCATATTTTGGGTATGTCCGCAACGCCCATTCCACGAAGTCTTGCCATGACTTACTTGGCCGACCTGGATGTGTCTGTGATCGATGAGCGGCCCCCTGGGCGTGAGCCCATTCGCACGCGTCTCATCGCTCAGTCCAGGCGCGAAGAACTGGTGGAGCCTTTATGCCGGCTTCGAGAGCAAGGCTCCCAGGCGTATTGGGTCTGCCCTGTTATTGAAGGCCAGCAGGACAATGAAAAGGCGCTTGCGGCACTTCAGGAGACGGAACAATGGCTAAGGCCAGTATTAGGCGATGAACTTGGCGTTATTCATGGCAGGCTAAAAGCCGCTGAGAAAGAGGCCGTTATGCAGGCCTTCGCGCGCGGCGACTTTACGGTACTGCTTGCAACCACCGTGATTGAGGTGGGGGTGGATGTTCCGGCGGCGCGCGTGATGGTGGTCGACCATGCCGAGCGTTTCGGGCTTGCCCAGTTGCATCAGTTACGGGGTCGGGTGGGAAGGGGGTCGGGACAAAGCAGCTGCATTCTTCTTTATCAAGAGCCTTTGTCCGACGGTGCGAAAATGCGTCTTCGAGCCCTTTATGAAACAGACGATGGCTTTGAGCTCGCTCGTCGCGATTTGGCTTTGCGAGGTCCTGGCGAGTTGCTTGGGCTTAAGCAGTCCGGGGAGCCTGAGCTAAGGTTCACCGATCTGCAGCGTGATGAGCCCTTGGTGCAGGCAGGTGTGGAGCTTGGAGCGGCGATCGCGGAGGCTTTTGATGACCCTAAGCGCCTCCTAAAACTGGGCTTTGAGCCCAAGGCGATCCAGAATTTGCTTGCTCGA
>JAURCW010000145.1 GCA_030828265.1 Burkholderiales bacterium
GTACGTTGGTTAAGCCCCGGAAGGCTGCAGAGCCATTCGGTTGCGGGCCTAAGTAAGGCCGCCTGGGTCTGGCTTAAATGGATGTAGAGCGTCATCACCCCTCGCCAGTCCAGTGACCGGGCGCGCGCGAGCGCGGGAGTTTCTTTAAGCCCACTCTGATGCCACAAGCGGGCGGCTTCATGTGCAGGTGTGGCAAGAACCACCGCGTCAAAGGCCTGATTTTCAAGACCAAGGGTAAGCGCCTGGTCTTGGCCCGATGGATGCGCCTGCAACTGCCATGCCCCTTGACCTGACGAATGGCTCAAGGCTGTATGCCGCCGAATTGAAGCAATACGACAACGGCGAATCAGCCTGGCCTGTTCACGATGCAGCCATCGCCATAGGGGCTCAATGGCATCCTGGCTAAGGTCGGTCGTAGGGTGCCAACAGTTAGTTGAGCCGGAGGGGCCGGTGAGGCTGTCTTTAATGACGCGCAGGCAGACATAGGCACTTGCCTCAGCCCAGTCGGTGTTCAAGGCACCCTCAATGAGCGGCCGCCAAAACCGGTGACGCACGCCCTCGGGCATGGGAAGCTGGTTAAGCCATTTTTGGGCCGTGCCCTGGGCCTGCCAGTTCGACTGAATGGCATGACGAAGCAGATTGGCAAGCGACAATCGACTCAACAGGCCCCAGGGCTGTGCAAGCTTTCGGTCGGTTGCGGCGGGAAAGCTTTGCCCAAAAAACCGCCAGGGCCAGGACTGGGGGGGGACACGCAAAAGCTCATAGCCTGCAGGTCGGTCGGGCGTGTAAGAGGCCCAATGCAAGACGGAGTCGGACCAGGCCCGCTCAAGCAGAACACCGGCGTCTCGAAGAAGCTGCCAGGTCTGACTGTAGGCACCAATCAGCAGGTGCTGGCCGTTATCGACCGCTGTCTCGCCCAGTTCTGTTTCCCAGCCAATGCCCCGCGCCCTGCCGCCGGCATGTGGGCTTGCCTCAAAAAGCCAGATCTCTGCAGATGGGTTTTTTCTTTGCTTAAGTGCATGCGCACATGAGAGTCCGGCCCAACCCCCACCAATAATGGCAATCTTTTTCATTGGGTGTCCGGTTGGGGGAGTCGGCCTAGCATTGTGCAGGGGCGCTAGTAAGGCATTCGGCCAACAGCAGCTGAAACTGCAATCCAGAGCTTGCGCAAGGGGCCAAGACGAACACGCTGATTCAAGACATCGTAGTCAAGACTTGCAATGCTGCGAAGGAGATCCCGATAGATTGCCGCCATCACAAGACCCGCACGCTGAGCGCCTCGCTCTCTAGGGGGCAAGGCTGCAAGCGCCTGATCGTAAGCCTTCTCGGCAAGCTGATGCAGATCGCTGAGGGCACGCCGTAGCGCAGGGCTATCTTCTAAATGAAGGATGGAATGCCTTGTAAGCCCCTGGGCTTCTAGCATCTCGTCTGGCAAATAGACTCGCTCGCGGCGGGCGTCCTCGCCAACGTCGCGAAGGATATTGGTGTATTGAAAGGCAAGTCCAAGCTGGCCCGCGTAGGTCAAGGTCTGGTCCGAGCAGGGGCCAAAGATACGAGCTGAGAGTCGGCCCACCGCACCGGCCACACGATCGCAGTAGAGGTTGAGTTCATCGATGTTCGTAAACGCTGTATGAGGCAGGTCCATTTCAACTCCGTCCATCACAGCTTCAAAGTCTGCCAAAGGAAGTTTGTAGACTTCAATGGGTGTTCGTAAAGCAAGGCTTATAGGATGTTGTGTCAGGGCCTGGCTTCCTTGAAGCTCGAGCGATGCATAAAGCTTATGAATCTCCTCGCGCCACCAGGCCAACTTCACTCGGGCGAGGTTCGGATCGGCAATGTCGTCAGCAATGTCATCCACTTCACGACAAAAGGCGTACAAGGCCTCCATGGCCTGTCTGCGCGCTGGCGTTAGGAGTCGGAACGATAAGGTAAAGCTTGAGCCTGCCCGGGCCGTAACCTGGCGACAGTAGGCTTGAGGACTCATCGATCGGTGGACTGCGTCAGGCGCCAGACGTGAACAGGCAGCCGGTTAACAAGGCTTAACATGAGCCAGGCACGTGAAAGACGAATGGACCGGCGCCAGGCGATTCCAGGGTCTTGCAGAAGGCGCTGGGCGATGGTCTGGCCACCCTCAAGAATCATGGCGATTTCAAGGGCAAGACGCAGCCCGTAAGGGTGAACGCCTTCGTAGAGGCGCTTCGGAAGGTCCTCGCCACGGGCAAGCTGATTGCTGCCGCGAATAACAATGGATCGGGTGATGGCAAGCCGATCGTCCGCGCTGAGCGACTCGACACCCGAAAGCTCCCCTTTACGCGTCTTGGCTTGCGTGGCATCGTTGTTGACGACCCAGCTCAGTCCTTCGGGCCAGTCGGACTTGGGCAGGGTTGGTCGATGTCGACCTAAGTCTTGATGAAGGTCTTGGCCGAAATTCACAAGCTGAAGCCCGGTGCAGATACTGTCGCTTGCAAAAAAAATCTGCTCGTGAATGGTGCTGGCGGCATGCTTAGGGCTAGGGTCCTTGGGCGACGAGTGAAGACCGAAGAGTCCTAACAGAATACGCCCCACGGGAACGGCTGATGACTGGCAATAACTTATGACGTCGGGCCAGCTCTCAAAAGGCTCAAACTGGGCGTCGTATTCAAAGGCGTTTAGAAGCTGGAGCCCCCAGTCGGCGTTTAAGCCGTGGACAGAGAGTTGTGAGCCAGCCTGCATGCCAATGGCTTCAAGCTCAGCGATGGCCTGGGCTGACCAGCCCGACGGGGAGGCTTTTACCTTTAACCCTTCTTGATCTGGGGACGTGCTGAGGGTCTGATCAGGGGTCTGGCCCGCCGTCTGGCATAAGCCTCGACGCAGGGCGGCAAGTCCTTCGAGTCGCTGAATGATGGTGAGGTCGCCCTCGTCGGCAATGTCATCGCCCGTGCGGGCGAGCCGGTAGATCGCAACCACAGCAGGACGAACGGCCGCCGGCAGAAGCCAGGAGGCGACTGGGAAGTTTTCGTAATGCCCCCCCGCGTGGAAGGCCTTGACAAGACCTTGGTCGAGTTGGCTCATAGGCCTGATTGTAGACGCGGCTCTCTGGCATTCAGGGCGAAGGGGTCCGGGTTGAGGCCCCGTCTTCAGTACAATGAGGAAGGTTTTAAGCGCGAAGGTGGCGAAATTGGTAGACGCACCAGGTTTAGGTCCTGACGCCGCAAGGTGTGCGGGTTCGAGTCCCGCCCTTCGCACCATTTAATTACGAATAGATTGGCTGTATTTATGACAACAGAGACATCCGCGGCTTCGAGTCTCGAGCGCCGTATTACCCTTCACCTCTCTTCTGAAGATATCGAGCAGGCTACCGTTCGTCAGCTTCAACAAATGGGCCGCAAGGCCAAGTTACCAGGGTTTCGGCCAGGAAAGATTCCCCTCAAGGTGCTTGAAAAGTCCTTTGGAGCCCAGGCACGGTCCGAGGCCCTAGGCGATGCACTCTCAAAAGTTTATGCCGAGCAAATTGCGGCACACAAACTCAGGCCTGCAGGCCCCCCTAAAATTGCACCTCTGAACAAAGATGCTTCCGATGCGGCCGCCCAGCCACTCGATTTCGAGGCCACCATTGAGGTCTACCCCGATGTGCCTCTTCCAGATCGTGCAAACCTCAAAGTGGAGCGTACGGTCTGCGAGGTGAGTAATGCCGATCTTGATAAGACCATGCAGACTTTGCAGAAGCAACGCGTGGTTTTCAACAA
>JAURCW010000192.1 GCA_030828265.1 Burkholderiales bacterium
AGCACGCTGACCATGTGGCCGGTGTCGCGAAGCTTGCACGAGCAGCGGACTGCCCGGTCCTGGCAAGCCACGGAACGCTTGCAGCCATGGGGGCGGACCACTGGAAGAACGTGACGACTCATGTTCTCTCTCCTCATCGTCCTCTTGGACTTCAAGGTCTGGATATTCATCCTATTGTTGTGCCGCACGACGCACGGGAGCCAATAGCAGTTGAGGTGGTATTTAGGGGGCGTCGTTTTGCGATGGTGACTGACCTTGGCTGTGCAACCTCGCACCTTCTTGCACGCTTAAAGGGCCTGGACGCCTTGGTTCTGGAGTTTAATCACGACCGGGAGATGCTGTTAAACGGAAGTTACCCGCCGAGCTTAAAGACCCGTGTAGGTGGGCGCTCTGGGCACCTTTCGAATCAAGAGGCCGCCGCCATTCTCTCTCAGACGGTTTCAGATTCGTTGCAGGTTGTGGTTGCGGCTCACCTAAGCCAGCAAAACAATTCGCCCGATTTGGTCGAGCCTTTGCTCTCCCAGTATCTTCCCGTTGCAACCCAGCGTTTTATTGCCAATCAAGACGAGGGTTTTGACTGGGTGGTCATTCAATAAAAAACCCTCGATCCCGAGGTATCCCGGGACGCGAGGGTTTTGTTAAGGCAGACGACTTACTGCTTCGCGGGAGCAGCGGGCGCAGCAGCAGGAGCTGAACCTTCTGCAGGCTTTGCCTCGGTTGTTGCGGGGGCAGCGCCTTCAGCGGGCTTTTGCTCAGTTGCAGCAGGAGCAGCTGCGGGTGCAGCGGCAGGAGCGGCTTCTTTGGGGGCTTCTTTGGGGCCGCAGGCGGCAAGGGATACAACAAGCAGTGATGCCAATGCGAGGGGCTTAAACATATATCCTTCCTTGGATGGTTAAAGGTTGTGCACAACAGCAAAATCCTGAAAAATGCAATCTGATCATAGCTAGTTTTTACCCTAAGAAAGCGACTAACTTCGGTTATTTTTTTCTAGAAATGTAATAAATCCGTCCAAATACATTCTGTAGAATATTTCTAAGATTGCAGGCGACAGGACTGCTGCGCCGCAATAATTTAAGCTGATCTTTCGTCGCTGAGCCAGTGTTTCGAAGATTTCGCTGGCCTTTACCTGAAGTCTTACAGGAAGGGTCGAAAGACGGATGATTTCGCCGTTCACAGCGACACGTTGGCCAGCGATAAGAATGCGGCTACCCAGACTAAGTTGAATCTCGCCACCCTTTTGCAGGCAGGCTTTAAAACGAGCTAGTGTTTTTGCATGAGGGCCGGGTGGGCTGAAGTAGACTGAATCGACAGGCTCTGAGAGGCTTGCAAGAACCTTATCCTCCACCTGTTGGCGCGTCGGCAGGCATTCCATGACCTGGTCTGTCATTGTTTTTAAAAGCCTGGCGGGAACATGGCTGGGCTTGTCGGTGGCTTCAAGCCAGGGGTCGCGCCAGGGGCTATCAGACAGTTCGTTTAGGTGGGTCATGAAACTCTCATCAGCAATCTCAAGTCGATTAGCAGCACGAAAGCCAACCGAGTAGGTAATGCAGTTTGTGCCTTGAGCGGTTCCACGGTGTGCAACGCCCGGGGGCAAATAAAGAAGGTCGCCTGGCCACACGTCGTAGCTTGCCTCGGGTTTAAAACGCTTGAGAATTTTTAAGTCAAGGTTGTCCTTCAGGTCGGGCTGAAAAACCGTCGCTACCTCCCAACGTCGACAGCCATAGGCCTGAATGAGAAAGACATCATAGGAATCCACATGGGCTCCAATTCCCCCTTGGTCGGAGGCAAGACTGACCATCAGGTCGTCTAAGCGACAGTTCGGTACAAAGCGAAAGTGGTCCAAGAACTCTTCGGCCTCTGGCCAGACTGTGTTGGTCTGTTGAACCAGGACTGTCCATCCAGGCGAGTTTAGGCTTGGAAGCTGTCGGCGCCGAAAGGGGCCAGGACGAACCTCGTAGCTTGCGTTCACAAACCGCGAGGTCAGCCTCTCGTCAGAAGACAGCGCAAAGACATCGCTCTTATCGATGGGACGGCTTGCCTTGGCGGGCAGCTGCCAACTGGGGAAGGCGCCACGAACAACCAGGGGCACCTTCTGCCAGTAATGGCGCATAAAGCGCTCGGGCGTGAGCCCGCCTAGGTAGGGAAGCGCTGTCTTACTGAAAGAGGCCAAGCTGCGGGGCGCCGGAGTCTTTTTCTTGTTCATGGGATGCTGCTTGAGCCGCGTTACCTTTTCGAGATGCGGTGGGCTTGGCACTGTCGGCGTCTACCTTGTGTTCTCGGGTAGGGCTGGTCTTCTTCACAAGGGTTTGAGGCTGGAACATGGCCTGCGCAGCCATGGCATTCTGAATAACCTCTGCAGGAAGCCCTGCAAGCTGGGCAACCTGAAGGCCGAAACTCTTGCTGGCTGGCCCTGGCTGAATCTGATGCAGAAAGACAAGCTGGTCATTGTGCTCAACGGCAGAGACATGAAGGTTAACAACCTCGGGTCGGTCATTCGCCAATTCTGTCAGCTCGAAATAATGGGTTGCAAAAAGACAGAGGCATGCGTTTTTCTGGGCAAGCTCCTCGGCAATGGCCCAGGCGAGTGCAAGCCCATCCGAGGTGGAGGTGCCCCGGCCAATTTCATCCATAAGAAC
>JAURCW010000191.1 GCA_030828265.1 Burkholderiales bacterium
AGCCGCAGAGGTATAGCGGGCCTGGGTACAAAGAAGATGAACGGCAGTGAGACAAGAAAAAAGCGCAAGGAGGCGAAGGTGAGGGGGGTCACCTCGTCGAGCACCCACCGCATGGTGACAAAGTTTGTTCCCCAAATTGCCATCACGCCAAGGGCAAGAACAAGATGAGGAATGGGCATGGGCAGGGCCGCGCTTTACGAGCTGAAAGCGGGATTATGCAGGGTCTTCGAGCAAGACCCTGCGATAGTGATCAATCAGCTGCTGGCTGCCGATGCTTGGCGTCAGGTCCTCTCGATAGCTTTGTGTGGTCTCGTCCCAGGCGAGCATGGACTCGGTGGCGTAGTAAAGACCAATCCGGGCGTAATCCGCCTTGGCGGCGAACTTGGCATGCACACGTCCAAGCAGATCGAGTCCGTTAATGATCCCTTGCAAAACAGCAATGGGAACGTGTCTTACTTTGACCTTGGTTTTTAAGATGGATTCAATCATGGCGATCTGATCCATGGGGCAGACTGCAGGTCCCGGGCCGCCAACAATCAGAGTTTTGTTGGATCGCTTGGGCTGGCTTAGGCAGTCCACTAAAAACCCGGCAAGGTCGTCGTCTGAGATGGGCTTGCAATAGGTAAGCCTGCCGTTGCCAAAAACATAGAAAGGCCCGCCTTTTCTCACTCGCGCAAGCTGACCGCTCAGAGACTTAAAGAAGGCTGTGGGCCGCACAATGCTGTAGGAAAGGCCAGAGGCCTTGAGTTCGTCTTCGAACTTGAGCTTGGCATGCTGAAAGGCCAGCTTAGGTTTTTGTACGCATATGGCCGACAGCAATACAAATTGCTCAACACCGCATCGCTGAGCAGCGGTAAGAAGGTTTGCATTGGCCTGGTAGTCGACCGCCCAGGCATCGTCTGCCTCGCCGGTTCGCGAGGCAATACAAGAAATAACGGCCCCAATAGGTTCCTTGACTGTGGAGGCCTTCATGCTTATGGCCTTGTGACAGGCCTCGGGGCTACCCAGGTCTTGGCGAGACAGTTCAAGAACCTCATGGCCAAGCTGAATAAGTCGTTTCAGCGTGGCCTTGCCTATCGTGCCTGTGGCACCCGCAAGTGCAATTACCATAGTGACGACAAGCATAGCGGAGATAGTCAATGAATCGAATGTTGCGCCAGGTGGGCCAGAGGCTTGCGGCGTTTCTAGTGAAACCGGTTGATCACAGCCAGGTCTCTCCGCCTTCAACCAGCCTGCATCTTCGGGCAGCCCTGCAGCCGGGTGATGTTCTTCTGGTGGAAGGCTCCTCGCGCATTAGTATCGCGATTAAGTACCTCACTCAATCCACCTGGTCGCATGCCGCCCTTTACGTGGGAGAGGAGGCCTTACGTGGTCGGGCACCCAGTGGCCATTGCTTTGTAGAGGCCGATGTTGTGGAGGGTGTGCGCACAGTCGGGTTCGAAGAGTTTGATTGCTGTCATACGCGCATCTGTCGGGCCAAGGGGCTTTCCGCAGAAGAGCGTCAGGCGCTTGTCTCCTTTGTGTCGCGTCGCATCGGCGATCAGTACGACCTTCGGAATATTGCTGATCTTGCTCGCTATCTTTTGCCAACGCCGCCTGTGCCAAGCCGGTTTCGACGCCAGCTTTTAAGTCTAGGAAGTGGGGAGCCTACCAAGGCCATCTGCTCGTCTTTGATTGCAGAGGCCTTTGAGTCGGTTCGGTTTCCCGTTATTCCCAATGCCTATGGCCCGGCGGTATCGCCAACCGAGCAAAAGGTGGCCTCGAGCCTGGGTCTGCAGCTTTATAAGCCTGCGCATTCAAGCCTAGTCACTCCGCGTGACTTTGATGTCTCGCCTTATTTCGAAATTATTAAGCCAACTCTTGTTTCGCAATTCAATCACCGAGACCTTGAGTGGGTCTCCCAGAACGTTGAGATCTGAATGGCGCATACAATGCCGAACATGAGACCAGATACACCCTGTATTGCCATTTGCTCAACCGCCCAAGGCGACGACATCTGCCGCGGCTGTGGACGTACTTTCGATGAGATTAGCCGCTGGATTTTTATGGATCAGGCCGAGCGGGATAAGGTCTGGGACCGTATTGAGGCTGAAGGCACAGCCCTTCGTTTTACAACTTATAAAGAACGATCGTAAAAAAGGCCTCCTTTTTAGGGGAGGCCTGCCTTGCTACACCTAGGCTTGGAGATCAAACCGGTCGGCATTCATTACCTTGACCCAGGCGGCAACAAAGTCGTGCACAAACTTCTCTTGGTTGTCGTCTTGGGCATAGACTTCGGCGTAGGAACGAAGAATCGAGTTCGAGCCAAAGACAAGGTCCACTCGTGTAGCCGTCCAACGTGCTTTACCAGTAGACCGTTCGACAATGTCATAGCTGTTACGCCCAGTGGGTTTCCAGTTGTAAGCCATGTCGGTAAGGTTGACGAAGAAGTCGTTGGTTAATGCGCCTACGCGGTCAGTAAATACCCCGTGCGTACTGCCACCGTGGTTCGTACCCAGTACACGCATGCCGCCCACAAGCACGGTCATTTCTGCGGCGGTTAGGCCCATAAGCTGCGCGCGGTCCAAAAGCATTTCCTCAGCCGAGACCACGTAGTGCTTTTTAAGCCAGTTACGAAAACCATCCGCAAGCGGTTCAAGCACTTCGAAGGATTCCGCATCCGTCTGTTC
>JAURCW010000041.1 GCA_030828265.1 Burkholderiales bacterium
ACAACTGGATTAACGAGTGACGGGTCACCGCCCTGAGACGCAATAGCATCGCGAAGGCCAGCCAGATCCACCAGTGCGGTCTGTCCAAGAATGTCGTGACAAACCACCCGAGCGGGAAACCAGGGAAAGTCCGTATCGCGTCGTCGCTCAATAAGCTGCAATAGACTTTCCCGAAGTGCTTCGGGGGGGCAGCGACGCACCAGATTCTCGGCCAAGACACGCGATGTGTAGGGCAGATAATCGTAGCTTCCTGGGGTAATGGCCTCAACGGCTTCACGCGCGTCAAAGTAATGCAGGCTTGTGCCTGGCAGGGGTTTACGGTGTGCGTGGTTCATGGCTTATTGACGGTCTTGGAGTTTCACAAACGGGCGGTCCTCGGGGCCGGTGTAGTTGGCGCTTGGCCGAATAATCTTGCCGTCGATACGTTGCTCAATAATGTGAGCGCTCCATCCGCTGGTTCGCGAAATAACAAAAATAGGGGTGAACATGGCGGTTGGGATGCGCATCATGTGGTAGCTGACTGCACTGAACCAGTCGAGGTTGGGGAACATCTTTTTGATATCCCACATCACCGACTCAAGGCGATCGGCAATGGAGAACATCTTCATGTCCTTCGCAGAGGCGGAGAGCGATCGAGCCACTTCTTTAATCACTTTATTACGTGGGTCGCTCACCGTGTAAACGGGGTGCCCAAAGCCAATGACAACCTCTTTGCTCTCCACCCGTCGACGGATATCGGCCTCGGCCTCATCCGCGCTGTCGTAACGCTTCTGAACCTCGAAGGCCACTTCGTTGGCGCCACCATGCTTGGGCCCACGTAGGGCGCCAATTGCTCCTGCAATTGCGGAATGGAAATCAGCGCCTGTGCCTGCAATAACCCGAGCGGCGAAGGTGGAGGCATTGAACTCGTGCTCGGCGTAAAGGTTCAGGGAGATATGCATGGCCTTGACCCATTCTGGCGGGGGGGTCTGACCGTGAAGGAGATTTAGGAAGTGACCACCGATGGAGTCGTCATCGGTTTCGACGTCAATGCATTTCCCGTTGTGGCTGTAGTGGTACCAGTAGAGCAGCATACTGCCAAGGCTTGCCATGAGTCGGTCGGCGATATCGCGCGCACCAGGTGCGTTGTGATCGTCTTTTTCGGGAAGGCTACAGCCTAGCGCAGAGACACCTGTGCGCATGACATCCATGGGGTGAGAGGAAGCAGGAAGCGCCTCAAGAACCGACTTAACAGACTCGGGAATCCCCCGCAAGGCTTTTAGCTTTGACTTGTAGCCTATAAGCTCTGCTTGAGTGGGGAGTTTCCCGTGAACCAGCAAGTACGCCACCTCTTCAAACTCACATGCCTCCGCAAGATCAAGAATGTCATAGCCCCTATAGGCCAAGTCGTTCCCCGTGCGACCTACTGTGCACAGGGCCGTATTGCCGGCTTCAATGCCTGAGAGGGCAACGGATTTTTTAGGCTTGGGCTTTGTGATGCTTTCGACAACATTGGAGGACATGGGTTTGGGCTCCTTTGATTTTCTAAGTTTCGGGGAGGGGTTCGGCAGGGCTTTAGGCCTGTTGTTTAAAAAGTGCATTGAGCCGGTTCTCGTAGTCCCAATAGTTAATGGAGTCGTAGAGCTCTTTCCGTGTCTGCATAAGGTCAACAACGCTCTGCTGAGTCCCTTCTTTACGAACGGTGCTGTATACGACTTCAGCTGCCTTGTTCATGGCACGAAAGGCCGACAAGGGATACAGCACCATAGCAACGTCAGCTGTTCGAAGCTCGTCGACGGTGTAAAGCGGTGTATCCCCAAACTCGGTAATGTTGGCAAGGACAGGGACCTTGACTGCAGCTGCAAACTCTTTGTACATCGAGAGCTCTGTCATGGCCTCAGGGAAGATCGCATCGGCACCGGCCTCTACACAACGACAGGCGCGGTCAATGGCAGCCTGTAGGCCCTCGACGGCCAAGGCATCGGTTCGCGCCATGATAAGAAAGTTTGGGTCTTGTCGCGCGTCAACGGATGCCTTCACACGGTCAACCATTTCTTGCGATGAGACGATGGCCTTACCAGGGCGATGGCCGCACCGCTTTGCCCCAACTTGGTCTTCAATATGCATGCCTGCTGCGCCAGCCTTTACCAGGGAGCGCACCGTGCGGCTGATATTAAAAGCAGAGGCCCCAAAGCCGGTGTCGACGTCCACCAATAGGGGTAGGTCGCAGACGTCGGTGATGCGACGAACATCAATCAGGACATCTTCAAGCCCGCTAATGCCGAGGTCGGGCAGCCCCAGAGAGCCTGCGGCGACCCCACCACCCGAGAGGTAGATAGCCCGAAAGCCTGCTCGCTTTGCCAGTAAGGCATGGTTAGCATTGATGGCGCCAATGATTTGTAAAGGCTGTTCGTCGCGAAGGGCTTGGCGCAGGCGGGCGCCTGCTGAGTTCTGCGTATCTGACATGTCCGACCCTTTATTCAAGTAATGAACCCCTGAGGGTATTTTTCTTATTGTGTTGGCCCAACTCTATAGCAGAGCGGGCTCTCTGGGAATTCCTGGATGCTGCAAAAGCCTTCGCAATAAACGAAGGCTTTCGTTATTTTGAGATGTGAGCCTGCTGTAAAAACTCCAGTAATTCCCTAGCCGCAGGAAGACTTGGTCCGCCAGGCGGGCAGGCAATGGAGACAGTTCGTTGAGTAGTCGCGCCCCGAATGGGAAGCATCTGAATGGGCGAGAGCTTGGCAAGTCGTAGAGCAACAACCTTGGGAAGCACCGTAATGCCAAGTCCAGCAGCAACTAGTTGGGCAAGGGCATCAAAGCCTTTGGCTCTTACACGCACTCGAAGCCTCAGCTTTTCTTGGCGTGCTAGATCGGCAAGCCAGTCCGAAATAGCGCCGCCCTCTTGTAAAAGAATAAGGTCTTGGCCAAGTAGCTCCTTGATGGCCACCGTCTTTCGCTTGAGCCAGACAGCCTGCGTAGGAACTGCGGCCACAACCTCATCCTTGTAGTATGGAAACAGGGTCAGTTCAGAGGATGAACGTGGGGTGGTAAGGATGCCGAGGTCGGCGCGGCCCTCAAGCAGAAGTTGTTCGACCTCTCGGCTTGTGTATTCCGCCATGTCAATGCGTACGCCAGAATGGGCCTTTAAGAAGCGTGCGAGGTCGTTTGGAAGCACAGCTGCAATGGAGCTCATATTGGCAATCAGGCGGACATGCCCAGAGCCCCCCTTTGAGAGGTCTTCTATTTCGACGCTCATTTGTGTCATTTCATGCTCGATAGCGTGGGCTCGAAGGGCTACAAGGCGACCAGCCTCTGTAAGCCGTGCTCCGCGGGCATGACGTTCCAGAAGACGAATACTCAGACGTTCCTCAAGTTCTTTGAGCCTTGCGCTTGCAGCCCCAAGGGCAAGGTGGGACTGGTGGGCTGCCTGGGTAATGGAGCCAGTTCGTGCGACTGCAAGAAAAAGGCGAAGGCTCTGAAGGTCAAGACGAAGTGGGTTCATGGGGCCTAGCCCGCTTGTCTCTGCAGGCACTCGAGGTAGGCCTGGATATCGGGGGTTGTTGAGTGCCGCTGGGCGTTATAGAGCATCTCACCGAGACATTGCATGGCAAGGTGCATGGCCTCGTGCCTGTCGACCGATCGATCAATAAGCCTGTTGAGTGCCTCGCGAACCCCATGGGGCTGGTCAATGGACAGCTGCTCTTCAAGGGCTAGATGCATCGATAAATGAAGAAAGGGGTTGGTCTGTCCGTTCTCAACCGTGAATTCTTTCGTCAAGGCTTGGTCTTCATCCGAAAAAAGATTGTGGTATTCCGGATGCAGAAGGATCCATTCTTGGGCCATGAGCTCAATGGGGCTCATGGGTGCGTTACCTTGAGTCTTTCGCCAGACGTCCAGGAAGAATCGTCGGACATCGTCACGACTGGGGCTAAAGAGCATGTTTTGTTCCCGCTAGAGCTGTCTTTGGCTTGAAGTCGCAGAGATCGCTTAAGGCGCACTGAAAGCATTCGGGGCGCCTTGCCTTGCAGACATAGCGGCCATGAAGGATAAGCCAGTGATGGGCATTACGGCGGAACGCGGACGGCACATTTTTAAGAAGGCGCTTCTCGACTTCTAGAACCGTTTTCCCCTTGGCGAGCCCTGTTCGATTTGAGACTCGGAAAATGTGAGTGTCGACCGCTATGGTTTCCCAGCCAAAGGCGGTGTTCAAGACCACGTTTGCAGTCTTACGTCCCACACCAGGTAGGCTTTCTAAAGCCTCCCGATTCTCGGGCACCTGACTGTTGTGCTGGTCGATAAGAATCTGGCAGGTCTGTCTCAGGTGGCGAGCCTTCGTCTGATATAACCCAATGGTGCGAATGCAGGCGATAAGACGTTTTTCCCCTAGCGCGAGAATCGTCTCGGGGGTGTTTGCCAAGGCGAAGAGTTTCGATGTTGCGGCATTCACTGAAATGTCGGTGGCCTGCGCTGAGAGCAGCACAGCCGTCAGTAGTTCAAATGGGGACGAAAAGTTAAGCTCGGTCGTGGGGTTAGGGTTGGCTTTTGCAAGCCTTTCGAACATAACCTGCCGAGTGACCGGGTTCATTTGGGCTCGGCCTTCGAATGGGTTGGTTGCTGGCGGTCTTTGGCTCGAGCCAGTGCCGCCTTTAGCAACGCGTCTTTATCGACGGGTTGTTTTCGAAGCTTCGAGCCAGCCTTGCTTGCGTGTTCTTGCAGGCGACGTTCGCGTTGCTCGAAATGCCCTCGCGCTCGGCTAGCCTTGTCGTCGGTCCAGGGTACTGGCGTCTTAGGTAGAACCATGTGAATACAGTCCACCGGACAGCTTGGAAGGCAGAGTTCGCAGCCCGTGCAGTCGTTCTCAATAACGGCATGCATAAACTTAAAGGAGCCGGCAATGGCGTCGACCGGGCAGGCCTCAAGGCAGAGTGCACAGCCGATACACCGCTGCGCATCAATGGCGGCAAGTTTTAGCGGGCCCTCTGCCCCGCAGGCTTCATCAAGGGCCACAACGGGTCGCCCGGTTGCATGAGCGAGCTTCTTAATGCCTGGGGCGCCCCCAGGTGGGCACCGGTTAATGGCTTCGTTTTCAAACACGATAGACTGGGCATAAGGTAGGCAAGCCTTATAGCCACATCGCTGGCACTGGGTCTGCGGGAGCAGATTATTAATGAACTCAACTAGGCTTTGGTTCGCTACCGACATGCTTTTTAATGAACTGGGTGATGCGAGGCGCAACCACATTGCGCCACCGTCGGCCACTAAAAATACCGTAATGCCCTGCGCCGGGAACCTCAAAATCTTGTTTCTTAGACTCAGGAATGCCGGAGCAAAGCTTATGTGCCGCCCGGGTCTGGCCGGGCCCGGAGATGTCGTCGAGCTCGCCTTCAATGGTAAAGAGGGCGGTCCTCTTAATATCTTGTGGGCGTACAAGCTGGCCACCGACCTTCCAGTGTCCGCAGGGCAGGGCATGCTCTTGAAAAACAATACGGATGGTGTCTAGGTAAAACTCACCGGCCAGGTCAAGCACCGCGTTGTACTCGTCGTAAAAGCGACGGTGCGCTTCGGCTCCCTCGTCATCGCCTGCAAGAAGATGCTGAAAATAGTCGTAATGGGAGTTGGCGTGTCTGCCAGGATTCATGGCTACAAAGCCCGCGTACTGAAGAAAGCCCGGATAGACGCGACGCAGGTAGCCCGGATAGCGCTGAGGCACGGAATAGATCATGTTGCGCTCAAACCAGGTCATGAGATGGTCTTTGGCGAGGTCGTTTACCGAGGTTGGGCCTTCGCGGGTGTCGATTGGCCCACCCATCATAACCATGGCTTTGGGCTGGCATGGGTCTGCTTGAGTCGCCAGTAATGACACCGCACCTAGAACCGGAACAGTGGGCTGGCATACGGAGATGACCGCGGTCTCTGGGCCTAGGGCCTTCAAGAAGTCTTGAATATAAAAAACGTAGTCGTCAAGGTGGAAAGGACCCTCGACCAGGGGCACCATCCGTGCATCTACCCAATCGGTGATGTAGACATCATGATCAGAGAGCAATGCAATGACGGTATCGCGCAGCAGGGTGGCGTGATGCCCCGACATGGGGGCAACGAGCAAGACCTGTGGCCCAGGGTTTTTCAAAGGCCCAGGTTTGCCACCCACCCTCTGTGATTTGTCGACATGCTTACGGAAGCGCAGCAGGTGACAAAAGGGCTTCGTCTCGATGCTCTCAATTTCGACGCGCATTGGCCCCGAAGGCGTGTCAACGAGATCGATGTTCCACGCAGGTTTTTCGTAGGTTTTGCCTAGGCGATGCGTGAGGTCGAGGGCTGCCGCCACACGGCGCGACATGGGCGTGTAGCTCAGTGGGCTGTAGGGATTGGTGTAGAGCTGTGAGGTGGCCTCAGCCCAGCCCGAGAGTGGCCTTAAAAAGGCGCGTTGCAGTTCATGAAGCTGATAAAGCACGTGACTCCCTTTTTTGTTTTGTTGACCTTATCAGAACAGGTCATTCACCAGTAGTTTTCGGTAGCTATCTCGCCAGGCCGGCTTGACCGTGCCGAAACGAAGCCTTTTTCTTTAAGCGCAATGCGTGTTTCTTGCACCATCTCTGGATTGCCACAGAGCATGAACTTAGAGCGCTCTTTTGACAAGGGGGTATTGCTTTTTTGTTCAAGCTCCCCAGTCTGAATGAGTTGAGGGATCCGCGCATTCAGATAACCGCTTGGCTCGCGGGTAACGGTGGGTAAGTAAATAAGTTTGTGCGCGTTGTCCTTGAACAGCTCGTTTTCAGCCAGGCTCTCAATGTGTTCACGGTAGGCAAGCTCGTTTTGAAGGCGCACGCTGTGGACGAGAACAATGCGATCAAAGGAATCCCAGGTCAGGGGATCGGCAAGTATGGATAAGTAGGGGGCAAGCCCGGTGCCCGATGCTAATAGAAAAAGGTCTCCCTGCAAGGCAAAACGCTCAAGCGTCAGAAACCCATGATTCTGTCGCTCCATAAAAAGTGTGCCGCCCGGCTGAAGATCTTTAAGCCTGCTGGTAAAGGCGCCGTCAGGCACGACAATGGAGTAGTACTCAAGAAAATCATCGTAAGGCCCAGAAACGATGGAGTAGGCCCGCCAGACGGAAGGAGGCGCATCTTCTACCTCGGCAAGCCCAAGTCTTGCAAATTGCCCCGCCTGGAAGCGAAACCAGTCGGGACGCTCGGTACGGAAGGAAAAAAGGTGATCGGTCCAGCGCCAAACTTGGGTGACTTTGACGGCGCTGTATTTGCCGCTATCGCTCAAGAAACTGGCGCTTCTCTTTAACCTTGGCCCATTCGTCGGCGTCCTCGGGGTGGGGCTCGAGTCGGGTAATGCTGGGCCAGACAGCGGAGAGTTCGGCATTGAGTTCAATAAATGCCTTTTGGTCGTCGGGGACATCCTCTTCCGCGAAGATGGCATTCACGGGGCATTCTGGAATGCACACAGCACAGTCGATGCACTCTTCAGGGTCAATGACCAAAAAGTTGGGCCCCTTGCGGAAACAGTCAACAGGGCAAACATCGACGCAGTCGGTGTAACGGCATCGAATACAGGACTCGGTAACAACGTGGGTCATGGCAATAGGCGATTGAGAAAGAGTGGGAAAAGGACGCTCGGTAATTAGAGAAATTGCAGAATTCGTGACACTATAAAAAAAGTGTAACGCCAAAGTGCGTAAGTTTCTAAGAACCCTTAAGAGTAGACGTGATTCAACAGACGCTGCCTGACGTAAACCCGGCCTAGGTCATGGACAATTACAAAAGTAGAGAGAAAATTCTTTCCCGCATTCGTGCCTCTCAGGGGCACTCCAGCGGCAGTCGGCAGCGAGAAGTGGGAGCAGCCCAGGCCTATCTGGCTTACCACCCCGTTGGGCCTCAGCCCGTGGTGGATGGTGACCTTGCGGCACGATTTGAGGCGCAGTCGCGACGGCTTTCAGCCTCCGTAGCCCGGCTTGATTCCATCGCCTCGGTGCCCTCGGAGGTGGCCCGTTACCTCCGTTCCGAGGGGCTTGCCTCCCGCGCCATTTGTTGGGAGCAGTTTCAGGCTCTGAACTGGACAGAACAGGGTCTCGATGTTGAGGCCCGACCGCCTGTACGCGATGAACCGGAGCCCGATCTGGTGGGCATTACTGGCTGCTTCGCGGCCATTGCCGAGACGGGCACGCTTGCCATGGTCTCTGGCCCAACAACCCCTGCCTCCATGACTCTTCTGCCCGAAACCCATATTGCACTGGTTCCCGCCTCGCGCATTGTTCCCCACATGGAAACTGTATTTGGGATGTTGCGAAAAGAGCTCGATCGTCTGCCTAGGGCGCTCAACTTTATTTCGGGCCCTTCAAGAACGGCTGACATCGAGCAGACACTTGTTCTCGGCGCCCATGGACCCTACAGGGTGCACATCATTATTTTGGAGAGTGACTGATGCCGCTGCCTCGCTTATTAATTACCCGACGTGTCTACGTTGATGTCCTTGAGAGCCTCTCGGGTGTTTTTGAGATTCAACACAATCAAGACAAAGACGAGCCGCTGTCCAAGTCTGAGCTCATGCGAAGGCTTGCGGACAAAGAGTATTTGCTGTCGACGGTGGTTGACCGAATTGACGAGGATGTTCTTGCGGCCGCACCTCGCCTTAAGTGCATCGCCACCGGCGCTGTGGGCACGAACAACATTGACCTTAAAGCCTGCGCTGCTCGTGGTATTTCTGTTACCAACACCCCCGATGTCGTAACCGAAACCACCGCCGATTTTGCCTGGACCTTGCTTATGGCCACAGCGCGAAGACTCACCGAGGCTGAGCAATACCTACGCCAGGGTCAGT
>JAURCW010000062.1 GCA_030828265.1 Burkholderiales bacterium
AACTTTTGCACGGGAGTCTGCTTCGGAGTCTAAACATTGGTGGTACGCCGTTGCTCTGGAGTAGAGCTCGGAGGAGACATTGTTCTGCAGAGCCATCATTACAATGTCGTGGACTTCGAAGTTATACGGCAGGGCTACTATTGAACCCTTTTCGGTCTTGAGTGTGACGGGCTCATCGTCGCAGGCCCAATCACCGACATATTGAATACCTGCAGCGGAGAGTAGATCGAGTGTTTCAAAGGTTTGGGTTAGTCCTGGGCCAAACCAGCCGATAGGCCGCTTCCCAGAGAATTTCTCGATGATATTCAGGGATCTCTCGATAACCTCCCGCTGATCGTCAACCTTGTGCATAGGCTGTTGATCGTAGCTGTGGGCATTCAATTCCCAACCGCTTTCTAGGCAAGCCTCAATGACCTCGGGGTAGGTTTCGCATGTGCGAGCGTTTAGTGTCACTGTTGGGCGAATACCCGCCTCATCAAAGAACTTGCGAATACGCCAGAACCCGACCCGCATTCCATATTCGTGCCAACTCCAGTTGGGGTGGTCGGGTTGTTGCGGAATGCCCTGAGGTGGGGAAATTACCATTCGAGCCATGGGCTTGTTTATATCCCAATGTTCTAAGGCTAAAACTGGCCAGACAATAACTCGCTCGCCCTTCGGGAGACGAAGCGGGGCTCTGTTTGCAATGCCCGAGAAAGCTAATCGATCGGTAGGAAGCATAACTGACCCTCATTGAATAGTCATACGAGAGAAGGAAATTTACCTTCTATTAAAAAACTTTTCACTTGTTTAGTTTACGTTTAAATGAGAGGGAGTGGACTCGCAATTATTGATTGCGACATGGTACGGCCAGCAAAGAGCCTATGCGTTTGCTCAGGGCGCTGATCCTCTAACAGGTCTCACGTGATGAGCAGTCAACTTCGCGCGTTGGCGTGCTTCGTCTGGTGTGTCGGCATTGGCCAATGCAACACCCATACGTCGTTTGGTGAATGCTTCGGGTTTGCCAAAAAGACGTAGATCAGACTCTGGAACGGCAAGCGCCCTAGCAACACCCTCGAAGGCAATTGCCTTTTCATCCATGCCCCCGTAAATAACAGCCGATGCACCGGGACGTCGTAGTGATGTGTTCACTGGAAGGCCCAGAATAGCCCTGGCGTGTAATTCGAATTCATTCTGAATTTGGGAGCACAACGTAACCATTCCAGTGTCGTGTGGCCGTGGACTGACTTCACTGAACCAAACCTCCTCTCCCTTTACAAAAAGCTCGACTCCGAAAATACCTAGACCACCCAGTGCATTCACAATACGGGCTGCGATGGCCTGCGCCTTTTCTAACGAGGCTGGTGTCATGGCCTGAGGTTGCCACGACTCCACGTAATCTCCGTTGATCTGCACATGGCCGATTGGCTCGCAGTAAGAGATGACGGGTTTTCCTTGCTCATTAAGGCTGCGAACCGTAAGCAAAGTGATTTCAAAGTCGAAATCAATTGCTGACTCTACGATAACCTTCTGCATGTCGACCCGAGCCGCAGATTTCGCTTTTGTCCATGCCTCGGGGCAGTCTGTAACGCTGGAGAGTTTTGATTGCCCCTTTCCTGAAGAAGACATGATCGGTTTCACAAAGCAGGGATACCCCAGTGCGTTTGCAGCATCGGTCATTTCTTCTTCGGACTCAGCAAACTTGTAGTTGGATGTGGGCAAGCTTAATTCCCCGGCGGCTAACCGTCGAATGCCTTCGCGGTTCATCGTAAGGAAGGCTGCCTTTGCCGTGGGAATAACTTGCAAGCCCGATTTCTCAAGCTCAACGAGAACGGGGGTCGCAATGGCTTCAATTTCGGGAATAACCCGATGGGGCATCTCGCGTTCAATGAGGTCAAGTAAAGCGGCGGGATCGGACATATCGATCACCACCGCCTGATGAGCCACCTGATGACCAGGGGCGTTCGCATAGCGGTCTACGGCAATAACCTCCACACCAAGGCGCTGAAAAGCAATGATGACTTCCTTACCCAACTCCCCGGCACCCAGCAACATGACACGTGTTGCAGTTGGCGAAAGCGGGGTGCCGATTCGTTCAAACCCTTTGTCTGCCATTGAATTCTTCGCCCCGATTTAACTGTTCAACGATGAAGCGGTTAGTCGCTTATATCGTAGCGTTATTTGCTAAGCCCAAGAAAGCTAAGGAGGTTCGCTACCTCAACCCCTTCTTTGGACTCGGCCTGAATGATTTCTTGAAAACTCATTGAGCCCCACTGGGCGGCCTTTAAGGCAAGCAAGGGTGCCGGGCTGTGAGGGTCGATCTCGCGCAGTTGAAGCGCAATTTCTTCAAGGCGTTGGTAGGCCTGCTCGCGGCTAGAGATTGGTAGGTTGGTCTCGACAGGCTCTGAGGCCCGCGGGTTAGCCTGCGCTTGAACGTCGGATATGTTATTTTTTGGCTGCTCTGAGGACTCTGGCTTGAGAGAATCGGGCACAGGATTCGCCTCAAGAGGTGTTGATTGGCGGTGCGCTTCAAGACCCGATCGAGCAAGGGAGCTTGTGATTTGACCGAGCGATTCAAGCTCAGCCTTCAAAACACTGAGCCCAAATTTTTCGTCTCGGAGCTTAGCCTCAAGAAGACTATCCATTTCTAGAACCGTCGCCCTTGCTTCCTCGAATTCACGCTCTAGTCTCTGAAGATGCTCGGTGTCCGACACGGATAATTTTTTTCGAATGGATTCCTTCGTGGGGTTCTGATTGGCCTGACCGGTCGAACTCGCCTCAAGGGCAAGCCATCCGGCGAAGGTGAGCCGCTCGGGGCGCTCAAGTGTGACGGGTAAAAGGGTAAGCTCACGTCGAAGGTGCAAGGGTATGGATCGATTGAGCCATTCAAAGGGGCTGAGTCGAGCACTGGGGTCGCTAGGGTCTAAACGCGGCCAGGCGGTCTCCCAGAAATGAGCCGCGAGCGCATGCAGTTTGTGCAGTCCCTCGGTTAGCCCGGGTAGTCCAGTATCGAGAAGCCGCGCCTCGCACGCCCACGCCGCGAGTAAAAGGTCTTTGGAGTCCTGCTGAAGGACCTCATCAATTCGCCGCCAGACAGCTCGCCAGTCGGCCTTAAGCAAAGGTCGACTCCACTCGCCCATGGGAAGGCTGGGGTCTTCGTTAATGCGCATACTCTCGATCTCTCGAAATGTAGCGGTATAACGCAACCACGGCCCGCAGGCCTCCTCGCCTGCGATAGGGGTAAGCAACGCTTCGGTATTAAAACGAGTGGTGTCAGTACTCATTGCCTAGGGCTTCTGAGGGCAGGGGGAAAGTCCTCCTGCGGCATCGGTACAGAAGCCTTTCAAGGAGGGCGCCCGCACAGGAATCTCAAGAGGCCAGTTCACGACCGAGTCGTCTTGCAGCGATGTGAGACTCAGTCCAAGAAAACTGATGACCCGTCGTGAGGCCTGCCCGGACGGTTCAGAGATTAGTCGAACAGGAACTTCAAGCTTAAGAAGAGTTCTGTCGGTCTGGCCACCAACGGGGCTAACCTTGTAGCGTTGAATGAGATCAAGAAGCGCAAGGGGTCCATCGAGGGTGAGGCGAACAGATCGTCCAGTGACCTGGATGCTGGGGTCTGAAGGCTCTGAGACAGGTAAAAAGTTGGATTGATCAGCAAATCGAAACTGAATAACGATGGGCACGCCCGGTCGCCAGATGAGTGTTGTGGTTCTCGCATTACGCTCAGTTGCTGTCTTGCCACCCACCTGAATAGACCAGTCGAGAACCTGGTTGGCAGCCAGCTCTTGGTCGCGTGAATCGCGAAAGACCGCCTGAAACTTGGCCCCCGCTGGTTTGGCGGGGTCAAGGGGGAAGATCTGCTGCAGAGCCAAACGAGTCTTCGCCCATTGCTCAGTAAATTTAAGAAGCTCTTCTTTCTTGTTGGCAGGAAGGCCCAGGTCAGCAAGTTGGCCCGCCGAGAGGCCTGGACCAGCATCCTTCAGTAAATTCGATATTGATCTTCGGTCTAAGACCGGGAAGCGATTGCCGCTCGTATTCGCCGAGGTCATCCCCAGACTGACAAGCGGTCTGTAACTGCCAAGGTAGTTGTTAAGACTGTTGGTGAAGGCCTCCCATTCCGCCATGAAGCGATTGGCATTCCGATCGCGGCAGTATTGCTTCAACGCTCCATGAAGCTCGGAAAAACGCACCTCAAAGTAGTCGTTTGACCGAATGGCGGGTACTTGCTTTGAAAGCCTCTCTGTACAGAACACACCGAACTCCTCGGAGGTGAGGCTGTATAAAAGCCCTTCAAGCTTCTTGATGGTGGCGGTGGGGTCACCGGAGGCCAGTCGTTGTACATTGGAATCAAGCATGGTCCAAAAAGAGTCGGTGTGCTTGGTCGTGAGCCCCTGTAACAAGACCTTTGACGTCTTATTAATGGATTGAATGACTCGGATCTGATTCTCTAGGTAGGTCTGAAGGCTTGCTGGATCGAACGCCAGGGCCTTATCAACAGCCGCAATTTCATCGAAGTCCGCTTGAAGAAGTCTGTAAGGGTTATTCTGGTTGAAGACACTTTTGAGCTCCTCAAGCCTTAGCAGGGCGTCCTGATCGATGGCCTGACGAATCTCTCTTGCAGCAGATTTTTGCGACATTCGCTCAAGCCCGGCGAGCAGGGTTTTTAGCTTGGTATGCGCGCTTTGGTAGCCTCTTAAGAAATCCTCTGAATCGAGCGTTGTCTCTAAGGGGTCCTCAGTCACGGCCTTAATAATTAGATTCTGAATGTGAATGCCCAGAGCCTCGTTGGCTAGGGCCATAAACACCTGACGTGTTGCCTCGGGCACAGCCTTAAGCTCGTCTTCGATACGTTTTGTGCGCGTCTGAAGTGTCTCGACTGCATCAGAGAGAATGGCCTCATCCCAGCGAAGACTGCTGGGCCATTCAAATTGAGCTGCAAGCTCAGGCTCGTCATAAGGAAGGAAATTGGGGTCAAGAAGCTTCCTAAGCGCGAGGGCAAATGCAACTCGCTCGTCGGATTGCGTCACGGGAAGCTTCTCTTCGGTGGAGATCAGAAGGCCAGTGTTGTCTTCAATCGTAGCCAAGTTGGTACGTAAAGCGCCAAGTGCAAGGCTTGCCTGTTGCGTTTGGGGAATGAGGCTCTTCGTCACAAAGTCTGAGCCAAGCATGGGCACTTTCTCGATGGATCGCAGAAGCGAGGCAAGCTCTAAAGAGAGATTTGGCTCAGGGCCGGCCATCCACTGGGTCGCGCCTCGAGCAAGAAGATCTTTCTGGTCGTTAAGCCTTTCGAGAAGGTCCTGCGCGAGTTCGAGGCGTTGTGAGTGTGTGGCACGAGTGAGCTCAAGTTGAAGAAGCTGCGCTTGAATCTCTGCGATCTTCTTTTCACTGAGGATGACCGTATTGTTATCCACCAGTTGCTTCAGTAGTGACGAATAAAGCTGACCCACTGAACACTTCAAAGCTGCTTGGAAGGCAGGCTCGTAAAGATGTTTCCTTTTGTCGTCAAGCGCAGAATGAAATAGCGGAAGACTTGCTGTAAGTGGCTGCTCAAATGGCTGGCCTAGGGTGTAGCGCAGCAAATGGCGTAAATCGCTTTCCGCCTGACGCGACGGCACATCGACACTCTCATACGAGGCCATCGCTTTATCAAGATCGGCCGCTCTCTCAATAAAAGCAACCAGTCTCTGATATTGCTCCATATTGCTTATGGTGAGGGTTGTGTTGCTAGGCGACATGGTTTTTAGACCATCTGTCTCCGAGAGCGAGAGTGCTGAGGGTTTGCAGCTTGCTGGCTCGGGGATAAGTGAACTTGCCGACTCGGCTAACCCTAAGGAAGGCACACCCGTGAGCTTCTCCGCCTTCTCAACAAGTACCCGTCGTACAGTGCGCACCACAACCTCGTCGAACTCTCGCTCGATGCGAAGCCTGAGGTTGGTAAGAAGGGGATCCCAATAAGGCCAGCTGCCTGGGATGAACGGGTTAATCACAACATCATCCGATCCCACCTTGAACTTGACGAGTCGATGGGCCTGTATGTTCTCCAAGCCAACAATGAGCGATGTTGCGGTTTGGGTCTGCCACTGCGTTGCATCCTCGTTGTCCATGGGCTTGGTTACCTGCCGATACAAGGCGTCTCGGTTGAGGCCTTCAATACCCTCTGCAATTCTCGGGAACACTTTCTGAAGCTGGTAGCTGGTAACAATGAGCCCCAATAGCCAGACGGTTAATAGGCTGATGGCCC
This sequence comes from Burkholderiales bacterium, assembly GCA_030828265.1. Classification (GTDB taxonomy): domain Bacteria; phylum Pseudomonadota; class Gammaproteobacteria; order Burkholderiales; family Burkholderiaceae_A; genus Hahnella. The sequence continues at coordinate 6,224 of JAURCW010000062.1, forward strand.
CCCAGCGTAGAACTCGACTTGTTATGGGGCGATTTACTGCAAAGGCAAGGGCAGCCCTCGACAAACCATACTCAGCAAAGACTTTTCGTTTTAAGAGGTCCTTTACGAAAACCGCTCGCTCATGTCTACCCGAAAAGTAAACACCTCGAAAGAAGAAAGGTTCGTGAAAGGTGGCGGCTCCGTTGAGTAGGTCAGCGTAGATGCGTAGACCCCGAGCCAGGCGGCTTAATTGTGATGGAAAGGTAAGCGTGGCTCGTGCAGACGGGGAGCGATCGGTCGTGGTGAGTTCCGCAGCCAGGTGACTGAGGTTTTCCGTTGTTTGCTCGACGGCTTGGTCGATCCAGCTTGAGGAATATCGTTTGGTCGGGTCAAAGGGAGAGGACCAGCCCACGAGGCCATCGCGCATCTCATCCGATAAAAGCTGAAGAGATGAAAAGCCTTCAAGATCTTCAAGGCCTGATACAAGCAGGTAGACGGGATAGCGAATTCCAAAGTGGTTCTGCGCATGCCACAGGCGTCGACTCGTTGCCGTTGCACGTCGTTCAATTTCACTAATTCCCTCGGGCTGATCAGCCCGCAGCAGCAGCGAGACAGGGATATCCACAATAACCGAGTCAAATGGCCGTTGCGGGCGGTACTGGCCCGCGAGGTTAAGAAAGGTCGTCCAACGGCGCTGATCAACAGTCTTCGTAGGGTCAGCGAGTCGATCCGTTGCAAAGGCAAAAAGAGCGCCCTCATCGAAGACCTTCATGACCGGGCCTTCAAGCTGACTGGTGGCATTTCCAGCAATACGGGTGGCGAAAGCCAGCGCCGATTCACTCAGGCCAGCGGGATCGGGCTGCTCACCTTCAGAAAGAACAACGACCAGGGGCAGGTCGTAGCGCGTTCGCGAGGGGCCAAGGCTAGCGTCGACCACCTGAGTGAACTCGGAGAAGACTGAGTTGATTTGGGCGGTGGAGTGCAAAACGGCCTTATCGGGGCGCGCCCCGCGTCGAATGGCTGCCGCGATAGCGAGCCCGAGGAGCAGAAGAACGACAACGGCTAAAAAAATAAGCCAGAAAAGACTGTTGGTTGTCATTGCGTTTGCTCGGGACCTTTTTGACTTGTCTGCACGGAGCTGGCATTGGGGACCCCGGTGTCCTCCAGTGCCTGCCTCACAGGCCCCGAGA
>JAURCW010000042.1 GCA_030828265.1 Burkholderiales bacterium
GAATAAAGCCCGGGTTGAGGCTTGCCGCCTGTTCTGCCAAAAGCCCGCAGCGGACATCGAGACCCGCCTCTCGAAGTCGAGCAAGCCCCTTGCCTGCGACGATGGGGTTGGGATCCTCCATGGCGGCTACCACAGCCCGCACGCCTGCCTGAATAAGCGCCTCCGTGCAGGGGCCCGTCTTTCCGATATGGTTACAGGGCTCAAGCGTGACGTAGGCCGTCGCCCCACGCGCGCGGCCCGCCGCCTGACGCAAGGCCATTACCTCGGCATGCGCCTCACCCGCCTTTTCGTGCCAGCCCTGCCCCACCACCTTGCCATCACGAACAATGAGACAGCCCACGCGGGGGTTTGGAGTGGTTGTAAAGAGACCATGCTCGGCAAGGCTGATTGCCTTTTGCATGAAGTCAACATCGGTCTCACTGAACACGGCGAATTCGCTTGGATGATGTCGGCTGCGCTGGCTTCGTTTTACCCCCCGAGCCTGCTTCTGTGGAGGGTGATGCCTTACTGGCGTGGCCACCGGTGGCCCGGCGCGCACGCGGGCCCACTTCCGCAAGAATGGCCTGAAACTCCGAAACATCCTCGAAGCTTCGGTAGACTGAGGCAAATCGAACGTAGGCCACCTTATCGAGACGCCGCAGTGCCTTCATAACAAGCTCACCGAGAAACTGGCTGGCAACCTCGCGCTCGCCACTGGCCGCAAGCTGCTCCTCAATTGAGCGGACAGCCTGCTCCACAATGTCGTAAGCCACAGGCCTTTTACGCAAGGCAAGCGCCATGCTTGAACGCAGCTTTGCAGAATCGAAATCGCAGCGTGATCCGTCCTTCTTTACAACCGAGGGCAGGGAGAGCTCGATCTTCTCGAGCGTCTTGAATCGACGCTCACAGGCCAGGCAACGACGTCGCCTACGGATCTCAAGCCCATCATCGAACAAACGCGTGTCGGTGACCTGGGTGTCGGGCGAGCCGCAGGCGGGGCATCGCATGGCTTAGCGATAGACAGGGAACTGTTGGGTCAGTTGATGCACCTCGTTGCGAACCCGGGCCGCCACGGTCTCGTCTTCCGGCGCCTCAAGGATGTCGGCAATAAGGTTCGCAACCCGGGTCATTTCTTGGGGACCAAAACCACGGGTCGTGCAGGCAGGGGTTCCGAGTCGGATGCCGCTTGTGACCATGGGTTTCTCAGGATCGTTCGGAATGGCGTTCTTGTTCACGGTAATGTGGGCACGGCCCAAGGCAGCCTCGGCGGCCTTGCCCGTGATGTTCTTTGCTCGCAGATCAACAAGCATGACGTGACTCTCTGTACGGCCCGAAACAATACGCAAGCCGCGCTCGACAAGGCCTTTTGCAAGCGCCTGAGCGTTGTCGAGAATACCCTGGACGTAGACCTTAAAGCTTGGTTGCAAGGCTTCTTGAAAGGCAACCGCTTTTGCCGCAATCACATGCATCAGGGGACCCCCCTGAATGCCTGGAAAGACTGCACTGTTAATGGCCTTCTCGTGCTCGGACTTCATAAGAATGATGCCGCCGCGTGGGCCACGAAGGCTCTTGTGGGTGGTGGACGTGACGACGTCCGCATGGGGCACAGGGTTGGGATAAAGCCCTGCAGCAATAAGACCCGAGTAATGGGCCATGTCCACCATAAATACCGCGCCAATGTCCTTGGCTACCTTGGCAAATCGTTCCCAGTCGGTCTTCAGAGAATAGGCCGACGCCCCGGCAATTAGCAGCTTTGGCCTGTGCTCGCGAGCCAAGGCCTCCATGCGGTCGTAGTCAATCTCTTCTTTCGCGTTAAGGCCATAGGGCACCACATTGAACCACTTGCCTGAGAGGTTGAGAGGCATACCGTGGGTGAGATGTCCGCCTTCAGCAAGCGAGAGGCCCATGATCGTGTCACCAGGCTTTAAGAAGGCAAGAAAAACCGCCGTGTTGGCCTGCGCTCCCGAGTGAGGCTGAACGTTCGCAGCCTCGGCGCCATACAAAGTCTTCAGACGATCAATGGCCAGTTGCTCAACAACATCCACATACTCGCAGCCCCCGTAATAGCGACGACCGGGGTAGCCCTCTGCGTATTTGTTCGTAAGCTGAGAGCCCTGAGCGGCAATCACGGCCGGACTTGCATAGTTCTCTGAGGCGATGAGCTCAATGTGCTCTTCCTGGCGAATGTTCTCGGCCGAAATGGCCTGCGCGACCTCGGGGTCGGTTTCTATAAAGGTCTGGCTGCGATTAAACATGCTGAAGGTCCATGGTTTTTGAATGGTTTGGATGACTGGGATGCACGCCCGAAAACGAGGGGCTTACAACGGTATAGAGGAACCATAAGAGCCCGAACATAAGATGGGCTGTTAAGAGGTGCACCGGTTGGGCAATGAGCGGGAAGCCAAGATGGTTCAGAGCACCGCCAAGGGCCATTTCAAAGGCAGTAAAGCCCACCAGAAGAGAAGCCATAAAACCTGCACGCGTTCTGCGCAAAGGGCTTTGATAGACGCGCATCAAAAGGTAGAGACAAAGACCAAGAATGACCCAGGAAAAAGAGCGATGAACCAAGAAAATCCATGGTACAGCCTCAAGCCATTGATCTCGAGAAAGTTCAGTCGCCATGCGCGAAATGAGATCGACGCTTTCTCGAATTTGAATACCAAGAAAGATCTGCAGGGTAAGGGCTGCAAGGGTTGCTAGAACAAGGCCGCGAAACCATCGGGGCAGCTCGCGCAGCGTCTGCGACTGGGGAGAGCGCTCGGTCAGAAGTGCCTCTGGGCCTGCCGCGCGCACGACAGCATAGATAAAACACATTTGGACTAAAAAGGCGCCCACCATATGCGCGGAAATCATGACCGGCCGAAGATTGGAGGCCACAACCATAGAGCCCAGCCATCCGTTGAAGCCAATAAACAGAAGCCCTCCCAGGCTTGACCAGAAGACCATGGGCTGTTCGCGTCGAAAGGGCCGAGCGGCCAGTACGGTAAGGATTGCCAAGATACCAATGGTTGCCCCAACAAGCCGGTTCACATACTCCGTCCAGGTTTTAACTGGGTCAAAGTCGGCCGTGTCGTATCCCCGGTCAGCGTAGCGCACCCGCCAGTCGGACGGAAGCTGGCTTTCATGCGTGGGGGGTACCAGCTGGCCAAAGCATAAAGGCCAGTCGGGGCAGCCCATGCCTGCGCCGGTGGCCCTAACCGTTCCGCCAACCAGAATGAGGAAATAGACGGCCGTGATGGTGATGAGGACCATCCAAATAAAGCGCTGCCGCTGATGCGGCTTGACGCCAGAGCCGACAGGCAGACCTTGAGTGGCATGGACCGCAGTAGGCATGGAAAGGTTACTCATGACAAGGGCTCCTTAAGATCGATGCGGGCAAACCTGCGCTTGCCCACCTGCAAGATATATTGGCCAGCCGAGAGCTCGAGCAGACGGTCGGAAACACGCTCACCGTTGAGTCGAACCCCGCCCTGCTCAATTGAGCGCACGGCCTCGGACCCCGAGCTTACAAGACCTGCCTGCTTTAAAGCCTGACTCACGGAAAGGGGAGCATGGCCAAGCTCGATGAGAGGTAGGTCGGTGGGGCATTCTCCCTTTTTAAAACGCGCCTCAAACTCAGCAAGCGCCTGTTCGGAGGCAGCCCGCGAGTGAAACCGCTCGACAAGCTCCATGGCCAGGTCAACCTTAATATCCCGAGGGTTTCGGCCCGCCAAGGCTTCGGCCTTCAGGGCCTCAATCTGGGCCATGCTGCGAGAAGAAAGCAATAAGAAGTAGCGCCACATGAGATCGTCTGAGATCGACATGAGCTTGCCAAACATTTCGGCAGCAGGCTCGGCGATGCCTATATAGTTTCCCTTGCTCTTACTCATCTTCTCAACGCCATCGAGCCCTTCAAGCAAAGGCATGGTGAGAACGCACTGAGGGGGCTGGCCCGCATCTTTTTGAAGCTCACGACCCATAAGCAGATTGAACTTCTGGTCCGTGCCGCCAAGCTCGAGATCAGCCTTGAGAGCGACCGAGTCGTAGCCCTGCAAAAGGGGATAAAGAAACTCGTGAACACTAATAGAAACTCCGGCCTTGTAACGCTTCGTGAAGTCATCCCGCTCAAGCATGCGGGCCACAGTGGCCTGCGCGGCCAGCCGAATCATGCCCTGAGCGCCTAGGGCCTCACACCATTCCGAGTTTTTTCGAACCTCGGTTTTGTTTGGGTCGAGCACAAGACTGGCCTGCTGAAAATAAGTTTGCGCATTGACTGCGATTTCTTCGGCGCTTAATGGGGGACGTGTGGCATTGCGACCTGTAGGGTCGCCAATGAGGGCGGTGAAATCTCCCACCAGAAAAATGACCTGATGGCCTAGGTCTTGGAGTTGGCGAAGCTTGGTGAGCACAACCGTGTGGCCCAAGTGAAGATCGGGGGCCGTGGGGTCAAGGCCAAGCTTGACGCGAAGTGGCGTCTTCGAGGCATGGGCGCGCAAAAGCTTGTTTTGGAGCTCGCTTTCAACAAGAATCTCCTCACTGCCTCGGCGAATGAGAGCCATCGCCTGCTCAAGCTCGGGCGGCAGGCTGGCCATCATGGCGGGGCTGTCCAGGCTGCCCTGAGCTTCTGACGAGGCCTGGGCGCGCACAGAAGCCTGCTCGGCAGGCGGGTTTTGGGGGTGGGCTAAAGAAGGGGGCATGGCTGACGATGGCATTAAGAACTACAATTCTACGGTTATGAAGACAAGCACGCTCCGGTTCTGGACCTTCGGCACGGCAGCCTTCGGTATTTTAATGGCCAGCATCACTAGCCTTGGCATCTCCACTGTGAGCGACGCCGAGTCCAAGATGCTCGCCCAGCCGGTGGTCAAGCTGCTTGAAACCCCCTCCCTAGAGTCCCAGTTGAAGGCGCTTGAGACCCATGGCCTGGAACTCGCCCGCGAGGACGAGGTGATTGCGGGTGACACCATTGCCAAACTCTTTGAAAGGCTCGGCGTCGAAGACCCCGCAGCACTCATTTACCTGGCGGCCGATAAGACCAATTCCTCTGTTCTGAAGTCAAACGTGGGCAAGACCGCCCTGGTTCACACCGACATTAACGGCAGCCTTTTGCGGCTTCAGCTTGTGAACGGCCAAGATGCCTGGGTGGTGGAGCGAACCGGAGAAGGCCAGTTTGCAACTCGCATTGGCCAGGTTGGCGTTGAAACAGTCACGGAACATCGGTCGGTCATGGTGGGGCAGTCCTTTTTTAACGCCATGGACCAGGCGGGCGTTCCAAGCCCCATTACAGAAGACGTTGTCAGCCTTTTTGAATCCGACCTCGACTTTCGTCGACAGGTGCAGCCCGGCGACAAGGTTCGGGTGATTTATGAGAACAAAAAGGTGGCCGGTCGTGAGATTGGTGACTACAGGCTTGTTGCTGTTCGATTTGAGGCAACAGGCGCCTCTTACGAGGCCTTGTTTTTCAATGCGGGCAACGACGGCAAAGGAAATTATTACGATGCAGAAGGCAAGTCGGTGAAGCGAGGGTTTCTAGCAGCGCCCTTGCGATACACCCGAATCAGTTCGAGCTTTTCACGGTATCGACTGCACCCTTTATTTGGAGACCCTCGCGCCCACCGGGGTGTTGACTATGCCGCTCCTATTGGAACGCCCGTGCGGTCGGTGGCCGAAGGCACTATTACCGCAAGAGGCTGGAATGGTGGATACGGCAACGGCATTGAAATCCAGCACAACGCGCGATATTCCACCTACTATGCCCATCTTTCGCGCTTTGCCCCTGGCATGGTAGTTGGCCGAGAGGTACGAATGGGAGAAGTCATTGGCTTTGTTGGCGCCACAGGCTGGGCCACGGGACCGCACTTGCATTACGAATTTCGGGTGCATGGACGTTCCATTGACCCCATTCGAATTGCCCGCGAGAACCCTCAGGTGCCCAGCCTCGCCGGTCAAGATCTACAACGTTTCCTAGTGGTTGCCTCCGATCTGCGCAAGCGGCTCAGCCTTCTTGATAGCGTCAATACAGCAGAGGCGGGCGGCATTCCTGCGGCTGCAGGTCGAAACTCTCAGCCTAGCCCAAGGCTTGCACGCCAATAAGCTCGCGGGGGTCTCGTCCACGACGAGGCCGGGCCCCGATCACGATCATGGTCATCATGACAGCCCGCTTTTTCTTGGCATTATGTCGGGAACCAGCCTTGACGGGCTCGATGCGGTTTTAATCAAGGTCGACGAGACAGGGCGCCCTGTTCGTCTCGGGTTCTGGAACCGGCCCATGCCTGAAGGGCTTCGAGAGACCTTCCTTCAGTTGCATGACCCGCTTTGCCAGGCTGCTCTTCTCAAAGCTCAAGAGGCTTGCCTGGCGTTCGCAGAGGAAGTCAGCCAACTGGTTCGTGCTGTTAAGAAGGATACTCATCGCCTTGGTCCTATTCAGGCAGTAGGCGTGCATGGCCAGACCATCCTTCATCGGCCCGAGCTTGGCATCAGCCTGCAGCTTAATGCACCAGCGGCTATTGCAGAGCAGACAGGCCTGGTGGTGGTCTCCGATTTTCGAACGGCCGATCTTGCCGCCAAGGGGCAAGGCGCCCCCCTGGTGCCAGTCTTTCACGAGGCCATGACGGGGAATGAAGAGGCTGATGCGCTCGCGGTTTTGAACCTTGGGGGTATTGCCAACCTCACACTGATTACCCGCGAGCGCGGCACCCATGCAAGAACTCAGATGCTTGGCTTTGACACCGGTCCCGCGAACATGCTGATGGACCTATGGGCGAAAGAAAACGGGCGAGGAAGCTTCGACAAAGACGGGGAGTTTGCCCACTCAGGCCAGGCCAACCCTTCTTTCGTTGACCTGCTCATGCAGCATCCCTTTTTCAGAAAGGACCCCCCGAAGAGCACGGGGCGCGATGACTTTAATGCCCATTGGCTTAAGCAACAGCTTGAGGCTTTTCCGACACCTCTTTCTGCGGCCGATGTTCAGGCGAGCCTCTTGGCTCTCAGTTGTCAGTCCATCGCAAAGGCCATTCCCGATGGCACTCAAAAGCTCTTTCTTTGCGGAGGGGGCGCAAAGAACCCCTATTTTGTTCAGGGACTGCAGACCGCGCTCGAAGAAAGTGGCCGTGGCACCCGATGCCAGCTTAAGACCACAGAGAGCCTCGGATGGGCTGTGGACGAGGTGGAGGCAGCCGCCTTTGCCTGGCTTGCCTACTTGCGCTTGAATGGGCTGCCCGGCAATTGCCCCGAGGTCACTGGTGCACTCGGCCCACGCTGCTTAGGCAGTATTACTGCCGCTGGACCTGAGCAGACTCAATAAGATAAGGGAAGTAGTAAGAGACCGAGGGCTAGGCGACCTGGGCAGCAAGAACTCTTCGCGAGCGAACACCTTCTGCAAGTCGCTCGAGAATGGACAGGCTGTCGTCCCAGCCAATGCAGGCATCGGTAATGCTTTGGCCGTAGGTGAGGTCGGCAAGGGACTGACCCGTGCGAAGGTCTTGCCGGCCAAAGACTAGATGGCTTTCAACCATCACTCCAAAAATTCGGCCATCACCCTCGGCGACCTGATCGGCCACGACCTGCGAGACAGGCAGTTGGTTTTCAGGCTTCTTGCTGGAGTTGCCATGGCTAAGGTCGATCATGAGGCGGCAGGCCATATTCGCTGCAGCAGATTCTTGGGCGGCGGCCTCGACGCTGGCCTTGTCGTAGTTGGGGGCTTTGCCTCCACGCAGGATGACATGACAGTCTTCGTTACCGGTGGTGGCCACAATAGCTGTGCGGCCTTCGGAGGTCACCGACAGAAAATGGTGCGGATGCGAGGCAGCCTTAATGGCATCGAAGGCAATTTTTAAGTTACCGTCCGTGCCGTTTTTAAAACCCACGGGGCATGAGAGCCCCGAGGCAAGCTCCCGGTGCACCTGGGACTCGGTGGTGCGCGCACCAATAGCTCCCCAAGACACAAGGTCGGCAATGTACTGAGGTGAGATCACATCAAGAAACTCAACGCCGGCAGGCATTCCGAGTTCATTAATTTGGGCCAACAACTCCCGACCACGACGCAGACCCGTGTTGATGTCAAAGCTATTATCAAGATGAGGGTCGTTAATAAGACCCTTCCAACCAACCGTTGTACGTGGCTTTTCGAAGTAGACCCGCATCACCACTTCAAGGTCGGCCGAAAACCGCTCACGCTGCTCGAGCAGACGGTTTGCATACTCGATGGCAGCCTTAGGGTCATGAATGGAACAGGGTCCAATAATGACAAGCAGTCGGTCGTCCATCTCGTGAAGGATGCGGTGAATTGCTTGGCGCGAACCAAGAACGGTTTGCGCAGCAGAGGCACTAAGGGGCACTTCAGAAATGAGCTGATCGGGTGTGGTCAGCTCTTTGATTTCTCGAATGCGAACGTTGGATGTGATAGTCATAGACTTTAGTGTAGCCCAGACCGACGAGGCAGAGCTTGGTTAACGACTACGCCTGCCCTGCGTGCAAGGCCTCATCCAGCCATTCCAGCCAGTGCTGAACCACCCCATGACTGCCCGACTGAAGGTGGCCGATGCAGCCCACATTGGCCGACAGAATGCGGTCGGGGCCTGCCGCCGACAAGGCCTGCAGCTTGTTGTCACGCAAGGTTTTAGCCAAGGCCGGCTGCAAAACCGAATAGGTGCCCGCCGAGCCACAACACAGATGACTGTCGGCCACGGGCAAGACCTTGACACCCAGTTGAGTCAACAAGGACTCTACCTCGCCTTGGCACTTCATACCGTGTTGCTGGGTGCAGGGTGCGTGGTAGCTAACCTTA
>JAURCW010000196.1 GCA_030828265.1 Burkholderiales bacterium
GCTGCAGGCCGCCTGAAGTTCACCACCTCGGTGGAAACCTCAGTTGCCTTTGGGCTGGTCCAGTTCATTGCGGTTGGAACCCCGCCCGACGAAGACGGGTCGGCGGATCTCCATTATGTGCTTGCGGCCGCACGCGCCATTGGTCAGCACATGACCAGCGAAAAAATTGTTGTCGACAAATCGACCGTTCCCGTGGGCACGGCCGATAAGGTTCGGGAAGAAATCAAGAAAGCCCTGGCCGAGCGATCGGAGTCTCTCGCCTTTCATGTTGTCTCGAACCCGGAGTTCTTAAAGGAAGGGGCGGCTGTCGAGGACTTTCAGCGGCCCGACCGCATTGTGGTGGGCGCAGACCACCCCAGGGCCGTCGAGGTGATGAGGGCGATCTATGCCCCGTTTCAGCGTAACCATGACAAGCTTATGGTGATGGACGTTCGTTCCGCTGAGCTTACGAAGTACGCCGCCAATGCCATGCTGGCCACTCGTATCTCGTTCATGAATGAGCTTGCCAACCTTGCGGAAACTCTTGGCGCCGACATTGAACAGGTGCGACGCGGTATTGGCTCGGACTCACGCATTGGCTATGGGTTTCTTTATGCGGGTTGTGGCTATGGTGGCTCCTGCTTTCCAAAGGATGTGAAGGCGCTTATTCGCACGGCCGATGAGGCGGGTCACGAGCTTAAGGTGCTTACGGCGGTTGAAGATGCCAATGAGCAGCAAAAAACGGTGCTTGTGTCCAAGGTCACGCGTGCCCTGGGGCACGACCTAAAGGGTCGGCATCTTGCGATCTGGGGGTTAGCCTTTAAGCCTAATACGGATGACATGCGTGAGGCACCTAGCCTTGTTCTTATTGAGGCGCTTCTTAAGATGGGTGCCAGGGTGTCGGCTTATGATCCTGTGGCCATGACCGAGGCGCAGCGCATTTTAGGCAACACCATTAGCTATGCAGCGGGCCCCATGCAGGCGCTCGAGGGTGCCGATGCCCTGATTATCGTCACGGAGTGGAAGGAGTTTCGAAGCCCCGATTTTGAGGCCATGGCATCCATGTTAAAGACTAGGCGTGTGTTCGATGGCCGTAATCTCTATCCGCCTGAAATGCCTGCTGCCGCAGGCCTTATCTACGAGGCCATTGGCCGCAAGACTGTTTAAACACCACACTTCACTTTACTTGACCTCATAGGAATGAATCACGCATGACCGCTGTTGCCATTGAGCCCCTTCGTCAGTATTTCTTAGGTCTTCAAGATCGTATCTGCGAGGTAGTCGCCCTGGCGGACGGTCAGCCCTTTGTGGAAGACGCCTGGGTTAAGCCCGATGACTCACCGCTGCGCGGCGATGGGCGTTCTCGGCTTGTTGAGGGAGGTGGTCTTCTTGAGCGCGGTGGTGTTGGGTTTTCACATGTGCGCGGCGATCATCTGCCCCCGTCGGCCACGGCCGCAAGGCCTCAGCTTGCGGGCAGGGGCTTTGAGGCCATTGGTGTGTCTTTGGTGTTTCACCCCGTGAACCCCTATGTGCCTACCGTGCACATGAATGTGCGGTCTTTCGTTGCAAAGGCGGTTAAGCCGGGCGACGAGGACATCTGGTGGTTTGGAGGGGGCATGGACCTCACACCCTATTACGGGTTTGAAGACGATGCTGTTCATTTTCACGAGACTTGCCGTCAGGCGCTTGCCCCTTTTGGCGATCACTACTACCCGAAATTCAAAACCTGGTGCGACGAGTATTTTTTCTTAAAGCACAGGCAAGAGGCGCGCGGTATTGGCGGCGTATTTTTTGATGACTTCAGCGAGCTGGGTTTTGAGAAAAGCTTTGCCATGACCCAGGCCGTGGGGGATGCCTTTGTAAGTGCTTATATGCCTATTGTTGAGCGTCGCAGGGGCTTGCCCTTTACCAACCGCGAGCGCGATTTTCAGGCCTACCGTCGGGGACGTTACGTGGAGTTTAATTTGGTCTACGACCGAGGCACCCACTTTGGACTTCAGAGCGGAGGGCGCGCAGAAAGCATTCTCATGAGTATGCCTCCTAAGGTAACCTGGCGGTACAACTGGCAGCCCGAGCCGGGCTCTGCGGAGGCTAAGCTTTACGAGCTTATTAAGCCCCGCGATTGGCTTGGGGTTGGTCGGCAAGCTGCCTAATCGTGCGCACTTTTTTCGTTACAGGTGTTGCAGGATTTATTGGGTATTGGGTTGCCCAGCGTCTTTTGGCTCGAGGTGACCGTGTTGTTGGGCTCGACAATCTGAATGCTTACTATGACGTCTCGTTAAAAGCGGCTCGACTCGGTCAACTTCGCGCATTCGATGACTCCGGTCAGTTTGAATGGATACACGCCGATCTCATGGACAGCGCTTGTCTAGAGTCGATTTTTGAACGGCATATTTTTGACGGCGTCATTCATCTTGCCGCTCAGGCCGGTGTTCGGCACTCTCTGAGTCACCCGCAGGCTTATGTCGACAGCAACATCACCGGCTTTCTTAATGTGCTTGAGCGAGTTCGGCAGAGGCCTGTGCACCTGGTTTATGCGAGCTCCTCCAGTGTCTATGGTGGGTTAAAAGAACTGCCTTACGGTGAATCACAGAA
>JAURCW010000020.1 GCA_030828265.1 Burkholderiales bacterium
ACCTGGTTATTGCTTTCTCCAATCTGAGTGCTCTTCTCGGAGATTACGGGCGAGAGCAGAATCTTCATTAGCCGCTCTTGGTTCATGACAACATCTCCTCAAACCGACCTAAAGCTGCTCGCGTAACGACAACCTTGTCGAAATAAATTAAGGACAGCGGATCAGCGGCCTCGGGCTCAATAACAGCAATGGACTGCAGGTTACGAGTCGCCAAATAAAGCGTCTCGTCGAAAGCCTCGGTAATGAGTAGAACGGAGTCCATGCCCATTTGCTTGAGTTTGTCTGCTACGAGCTTGGTCTTCGGGGCATCGACCGAGAAGCTCTCGACCACAACCAGGCGATCTTCCCGCGCGAGCTGTGAAAGGATGGACCGAACACCGGCCCGGTACATTTTCTTGTTGAGCTTGTGACTGTAGTTCTCTTCTGGCGAGTTAGGAAAAACCTTGCCGCCACCACGCCATAGGGGACTTGAGGCCCGACCCACACGGGCACGGCCAGTACCCTTTTGACGCCAAGGCTTGCGAGTTGACTTGTTGACCTCGCTTCGGTCTTTCTGGGCGCGGTTAGCACTGCGGGCGTTGGCCTGATAGGCCACAACAACCTGGTGAACAAGCGGCTCGTTAAAGTCGCGATTAAAAACCACATCGGCGGCCTGCACCTTGCCTGCGGACTGGCCCGATTCGTTGATGAGTGTAAGTTCCATAGTCTTTTGTCCCTTGCGCTGATGCGATTAGGCTTTGGTCGCCGAATGGGCCGAGGCCTGGCGAACAGCGGGACGAATGATGATGGTGCCCTCGCGCGACCCGGGGACGGCACCTTTCAAGAGTAAAAGGTTACGCTCGGCATCCACACGCGCGACTTCAAGATTTTGAACGGTACGACGGACATCGCCTCGATGACCTGGCATTTTTTTGCCGGGGAAAACTCGGCCGGGGTCTTGTGCCATGCCAATGGAGCCAGGGACGTTGTGCGAACGCGAGTTGCCGTGAGAGGCGCGCTGCGACCTGAAATTGTGGCGCTTAATGGTTCCGGTAAACCCTTTACCCTGAGTCGTTCCCGTAACGTCCACCTTTTGGCCTGCTTCGAAAAGGCTGGCCGGAAGGTTTTGACCCATGGAAAAGCCCGAGATCTGCTCTTCAGACAGTGGAAACTCGCCAAGAACCTCGGCAGCCTGAACGCCGGCTTTTGCAAAGTGCCCTGCAAGGGGCTTGGAGACGCGATTGGGACGACGACTTCCAAAACCCACCTGGACGGCGGCATAGCCATCGTTGGCGGTTGATTTAATTTGTGTCACACGGTTGTCAGACACATCAATCACCGTGACAGGAATGGTGTCCCCGTCTTCAGTGAAAATTCGTGTCATGCCAACCTTGCGACCAATTAGTCCAAGGCTCATTTTTTTCTCCGAATCCCAGCTTCGATTGGCTGGGAATGATGAAACAACATTACTTTGATTCTAAAAAACCATTTCCGTGAACTTGTTTTTTCACGAAAGCCTTAAATTTTATACTACTTTTGGCCAGTAGCGCAACAATAGTGATTTCGAACAACCAAGGCCTACTACTGCAACTTAATTTCAACATCGACACCTGCGGGAAGGTCGAGCTTCATAAGCGCATCCACAGTCTTGTCGGTGGGGTCGACAATGTCCATAAGCCGCTGGTGGGTACGGATTTCAAACTGGTCCCGCGAAGTCTTGTTCACGTGGGGGCTTCGCAAAATATCGAAACGACGGAAACGAGTAGGCAGAGGAACCGGGCCTCGAACCACGGCGCCCGTGCGCTTGGCGGTGTCGACAATTTCAATGGCGGACTGGTCGATGAGTTTGTAGTCAAAGGCCTTAAGCCGAATACGAATTTTTTGTTGCATGAAAAACCTCTGAAAGAACGTTAAAAGAGCGAGAAAGAACGAAAAAACAAAGGGCCCGAAACCGGGCCCTTCCTAGTTACTCGATGACTTTAGCGACGACGCCGGCGCCCACGGTGCGGCCACCCTCACGAATCGCAAAGCGCAGGCCCTGTTCCATGGCAATGGGGTTAATCAGCGTGACCGTCATCTTCACATTGTCACCCGGCATCACCATCTCGGTCCCGGAGGGCAGCTCCACCGAGCCCGTGACATCGGTCGTGCGGAAGTAAAACTGCGGACGGTAGTTGTTGAAAAACGGCGTGTGACGTCCACCCTCGTCCTTCGACAATACATAGACCTCGCACTCAAACTTCGTGTGCGGCATGATCGATCCGGGCTTGGCCAACACCTGACCACGCTCAACCTCCTCACGCTTGGTGCCGCGCAGCAACACACCCACGTTGTCTCCGGCCTGACCCTGGTCCAAAAGCTTGCGGAACATCTCCACACCCGTACAGGTCGTCTTGATCGTGTCTTTAATACCCACAATCTCAATCTCTTCGCCCACCTTCACCACACCACGCTCGACTCGACCAGTCACCACCGTGCCTCGGCCAGAGATCGAAAAAACATCCTCAATGGGCATCAAAAACGCACCATCCACCGCACGCTCGGGCGTGGGAATATAGGAATCCAGCGCCTCGGCCAGCTTCATAATCGCGCCCTCGCCCAGCTCGCCCGTATCACCCTCAAGCGCAAGCTTGGCCGAACCCTTCACAATGGGCGTGTCATCGCCAGGAAAGTCGTACTTCGAGAGCAGCTCGCGCACCTCCATCTCAACAAGCTCAAGCAACTCGGCATCGTCCACCATGTCGCACTTGTTCAAAAACACAATGATGTAAGGCACACCCACCTGACGGGCCAACAAAATATGCTCACGCGTCTGTGGCATCGGGCCGTCTGCGGCCGAACACACCAAAATCGCCCCATCCATCTGCGCCGCACCCGTAATCATGTTCTTCACATAGTCCGCGTGCCCCGGGCAGTCCACGTGCGCATAGTGCCGATTGGCCGTCTCATACTCCACGTGCGCCGTGTTAATCGTAATGCCTCGTGCCTTCTCCTCAGGTGCCGCATCAATGGCCGCATAGTCCTTGGCCTCGCCACCAAACTTCGTCGACAACACCGTCGTAATGGCCGCCGTCAACGTCGTCTTCCCATGGTCCACGTGCCCAATCGTCCCTACATTCACATGCGGCTTCGTCCGCTCAAACTTGCCCTTGGCCATAACTTTTTCCTTGTTGTTGGTGGTTACAGAATTTTTTAATTTACTTGGCTCGACTACTCATAACTGCCTCCGCGACGTTCTTAGGTGCCTCGGCGTAATGCTTGAATTCCATAGTGTAGGTTGCACGGCCCTGGGTAAGCGAGCGCAAAGTGGTCGAGTAGCCAAACATTTCAGCCAACGGAACCTCGGCCTTAATCTGCTTGCCGCCACCCACCATATCGTCCATGCCCTGCACCATTCCGCGACGTGAGGACAGATCGCCCATCACCGTACCGGCGTAGTCTTCGGGTGTCTCGACTTCAACGGACATCATGGGCTCGAGCAAAACAGGGTTTGCCTTGCGCATGCCGTCCTTAAACGCCATAGATCCAGCCAGCTCAAAGGCAATTTGCGAGGAGTCCACGTCGTGATAGGAACCATCGAAGAGCGTGACTTTAATATCCACCACCGGGAAGCCTGCTAGCACACCGGAGTTCATGGTGTCCTGGCAGCCTTTGTCGACTGAAGGAATGAACTCGCGTGGGACCACACCGCCCTTGATAGCATCAACAAACTCGTAGCCACCGCCCTCCGATTGAGGGTCGAGCTTGAGCCAGACGTGACCGTACTGGCCCTTACCACCGGACTGCTTCACGTACTTGCCCTCGATCTCAACTGGCTTACGAATGGTTTCGCGATAGGCCACCTGAGGTTTGCCCACGGTGGCTTCAACACCAAACTCCCGCTTCATGCGGTCGACCAGAATTTCAAGGTGGAGTTCACCCATGCCAGAGATGATGGTCTGGCCCGACTCCTCGTCGGTTCGAACACGAAACGATGGGTCCTCTTTGGCGAGTCGGTTAAGAGCAATGCCCATTTTCTCTTGGTCGGCCTTGGTTTTGGGCTCGACGGCCTGCGAGATAACGGGCTCGGGAAACTCCATGCGCTCAAGAATGATCTCGGCATCGGGGTCGCAGAGGGTTTCGCCCGTGGTGACCTCTTTGAGGCCAACAGCAGCAGCAATATCTCCTGCGAGAATCTCAGATATCTCTTCACGGTTGTTGGCGTGCATCTGAAGAAGACGGCCAATGCGCTCTTTCTTGCCTTTTATTGGGTTAAGCACCGTATCACCGGACTTCAAAACACCTGAGTAGACCCGGATAAAGGTAAGCTGTCCTACAAAAGGATCGGACATGAGCTTGAAGGCCAGAGCCGAAAACTTTTCTTTGTCGTCGGCCTTGCGGTCAAGCTCTTTGCCACTGGGGTCCGTGCCGGTAACTGGAGGAATATCAACAGGGCTCGGCAGAAACTGAATGACGGCATCAAGCATGCGCTGAACGCCCTTGTTTTTAAAGGCGGTGCCACAGAGCATGGGCTGAATTTCGCAGGCAATAGTGCGATCACGAATGCCTTTAACAACCATTTCCTCGGTCAAATCACCGTTCTCGAGGTAATGGTTCATAAGTTCTTCGCTGGACTCTGCCGCGGCCTCGAGCATCTTTTCGCGCCATTCCACAGCCTGATCTTGAAGCTCTGCAGGAATATCGGCGTACTCAAACTTGGTTCCCTGGCTTGCCTCATCCCAAACGATTGATTTCATTTTGACAAGGTCAATAACACCCTTGAAGTTTTCTTCGGCACCAATGGGAATAACGATGGGCACTGGGTTGGCACGCAGCCGACCCTTCATCTGCTCGACCACTTTAAAAAAGTTGGCCCCCGTGCGGTCCATTTTGTTCACAAAGGCCAGGCGAGGCACCTTGTATTTGTTGGCCTGACGCCAGACCGTTTCCGACTGAGGCTGAACGCCGCCCACAGCGCAATAAACCATGCAGGCGCCGTCAAGTACACGCATGGAGCGCTCCACCTCGATGGTGAAGTCTACGTGTCCCGGGGTATCAATAATGTTGATGCGATGCTCGGGCAAGGAGGTGTCCATGCCCTTCCAAAAGCAAGTGGTTGCTGCCGATGTGATGGTGATGCCACGCTCTTGCTCTTGCTCCATCCAGTCCATGGTGGCTGCGCCGTCATGGACCTCACCAATTTTGTGATTAATGCCGGTGTAAAAAAGAATGCGCTCGGTGGTGGTTGTTTTTCCGGCGTCAATGTGGGCGCTAATTCCGATGTTTCGGTAGCGGTCAATGGGAGTCTTACGAGCCATGGTCTTCCTGTCTCTACGGGGGAGTTAAAACGTCGGGGTTAGAGCTTAGAACCGGAAATGCGAGAAGGCCTTGTTCGCCTCGGCCATACGATGAACCTCATCACGACGCTTGACAGCGCCGCCGCGGCCCTCGGCAGCCTCAAGCAACTCGCCTGCGAGACGAAGGTTCATGGATTTCTCGCCGCGCTTCTTGGCCGCCTCTCGCAACCAACGCATTGCAAGCGCGGAGCGTCGCGCTGGGCGCACCTCAACAGGGACCTGGTAGTTTGCGCCGCCCACACGACGACTCTTCACTTCGACCGCCGGCTTTGCATTCGTAAGCGCCTGCTGGAAGATTTCCATGGGATTTTTCTTCGCCACTTTTTCAATATGGTCGAAGGCGCCATAAACGATGCGCTCTGCCACGGCTTTTTTACCGTGAAGCATGACCACATTCATAAACTTGGAGACTTCTTCGCTGGTGAACTTGGGATCGGGCAGGATGATACGTTTTGGAACTTCGCGACGACGGGGCATGTGTTTTCCTTGAACAAAAAATAAAAGACGTTTCAGTTGGGTTTGACCCAGCCTGTTGTGGCAACAACTTAAAGCACTTAAACCGCTTTAAAAGTGGCCCAGGCCCTTACTCCACATAAAAACTCGAGACTCTTGCAGGAGCCTTGAGGCAGAACAACTGGATAAGCCTTCTTGGCCCGCTTGGCGCCGTACTTGGAGCGCGCCTGTTTACGGTCCTTCACCCCCTGAAGGTCAAGGGAGCCGCGCACGATGTGATAACGCACACCGGGAAGGTCTTTAACTCGACCGCCGCGAATAAGCACAACCGAGTGCTCCTGAAGGTTGTGACCTTCACCGCCAATGTAACTAATGACCTCAAAGCCATTGGTGAGTCGAACCTTAGCCACTTTACGAAGGGCGGAGTTCGGCTTTTTCGGCGTAGTGGTGTAAACGCGCGTGCAGACGCCACGGCGTTGTGGGCAGGACTCAAGCGCTGGGCTTTTGCTTTTAATGGTCTCGCTCTCGCGCGGTTTGCGCACGAGCTGGTTAATGGTGGGCATTGCTTTACTCGTCTTTCAATAAAATGGTTTTCTGTCAACTAGACAAAAGCCCTACATTCTTTAGCTTTCATCCGTCTCTGTCAAGCCCTGTGAGTCCTCTGGGGCAGATGCCTCGTCGGTGGCAGAACTAAACAAGGCCTCCGCCTCAAGCGCTGCCTGCTCCGCCAAGGTTTTGGCCTCGGCGGCCTCGGCCGTCTCGCGGTCTTTACGCGCACGGTGGTAGGCAAGCCCGGTTCCCGCGGGAATCAGCCTGCCCACAATCACGTTCTCCTTCAGGCCACGCAGGTCGTCGCGCTTGCCCATGATGGCCGCCTCGGTAAGCACTCGGGTGGTCTCCTGGAAGGAGGCTGCCGAGATAAACGAGTCGGTCGACAAGGAGGCCTTGGTAATTCCAAGAAGAATATTCTCGTGAATGGCCGGACGCTTGTCTTCTGCCATAACCCGATCGTTTTCCTCGAGAAGGTCGGAGCGCTCAACCTGCTCACCGGGGATGAACCGCGTATCACCCTGGTCACTAATTTGAACCCGACGCAGCATCTGACGAACAATGACCTCAATGTGCTTGTCGTTGATCTTCACGCCTTGCAGACGGTAGACGTCCTGAACTTCGTCAACGATATAGCGGGCCAAGGCCTCGATACCGAGAAGGCGAAGAATGTCTTGTGGGTCGGCAGGGCCGTCCACAATAAGTTCGCCCTTGTTCACAACCTGACCATCGTGAACCAAGACACTTTTCTCTTTAGAGATAAGAAACTCGGAGGCCACACCATCCATGTCGGTAATGACAAGACGCTGCTTGCCCTTGGTGTCTTTTCCGAAGGACACGGTTCCCGTGACCTCGGCAAGCATGCCCGCGTCTTTGGGCGAACGTGCCTCGAAGAGTTCGGCCACACGTGGAAGACCACCTGTAATGTCTCGGGTCTTCTGCGACTCGGTAGGAATTCGTGCAAGCACCTCACCCACAGCCACGTCTTGACCATCGCGTACGGTAATTAGTGCGCCCACAGGAAAGCTGATATTGACCGAATGCTCTGTGCCGGCAATTTTGACTTCTTCGCCTGCATTGTCAATAAGTTTGACCTGCGGTCGAACGCCTTTACTTGACGCGCTGCGGCGCTTGGCGTCAATAACGACAAGGGTCGACAAGCCCGTGATGTCGTCAATCTGCTTGGCTACGGTGGCGCCCTCTTCCACGTTCTCAAAACGCACCTTACCCGCGTACTCCGTAATGATGGGTCGAGTAAGAGGATCCCAGGTGGCAAGAATGGCCCCAGCCTTCACAGGCTGGCCATCGGTCATCATCAGCGTGGCGCCATAAGGAACCTTGTGACGCTCACGCTCACGGCCGTTTTCATCCAGAACCAGAACCTCGCCAGAGCGCGAGATAACAACGGCCTCGCCCTTAGCATTGTTCACGTAGCGCATCGTGGCAGTAAAGCCAACAAGCCCGTTAGACTTCACCTCGATGGCAGACTGAGCGGCCGTACGAGATGCCGCACCACCGATGTGGAAAGTCCGCATGGTGAGCTGTGTGCCAGGCTCACCAATGGACTGCGCAGCAATAACGCCCACGGCCTCGCCCACATTTACGAGGTGACCACGGCCCAGGTCGCGGCCATAGCACTTACCGCAAAGACCAAAGCGGGTCTCGCAGGTTAGGGCTGTACGAACACGAACCTCATCAATACCCAGAAGGTCAATCTGGTCAACAGCGTCTTCGTCCAACAGGAAGCCTGCCTCGTAGAGCGTCTCTTGGGTTTCGGGGTTCACAACCTCGCTGGCCGTGACACGACCGAGAATTCGGTCGCGCAGGGCTTCAATGACTTCGCCGCCCTCGACCAGGGCCTTCATGACGATGCCGTTGGATGTCCCGCAGTCGTCTTCAATGACCACCAGATCTTGGGTTACGTCAACGAGCCGGCGGGTCAGGTAGCCCGAGTTTGCGGTTTTGAGCGCTGTGTCGGCCAGGCCCTTACGAGCGCCGTGTGTGGAAATGAAGTACTGAAGAACGTTAAGTCCTTCGCGGAAGTTCGCTGTAATTGGCGTTTCAATAATGGAGCCGTCAGGCTTGGCCATGAGGCCTCGCATTCCAGCAAGCTGTCGAATCTGCGCAGCCGAACCTCGTGCACCCGAATCCGCCATCATGTAGATGGAATTGAACGATTCTTGGCGAACCTCTTCACCTTTGCGATCGCGAACCGTCTCGCCAGCAAGCTGATCCATCATGGCCTTTCCAACCTGGTCGCCTGCGCGGCCCCAGATGTCAACGACCTTGTTGTAACGCTCGCCCTGGGTCACAAGGCCGGAGGCATATTGCTGTTCAATTTCCTTCACCTCGGTCTCGGCACGAGCAAGAATCTCTTGCTTTTGCACGGGCACAAGCATGTCATCGACGCAGATGGAGATGCCAGCGCGTGTTGCAAGTGAGAAGCCCGACTGAAGTAACTTGTCGGCGAAGATTACGGTGTCACGAAGACCACAGCGTCGGAAGGAGGCGTTGATAAGGCGGGAAATTTCTTTCTTCTTAAGCGCCTTATTCATCATGGCAAACGACATTCCGGGGGGGAGAATGCGCGAAAGCAGGGCCCGGCCAGTGGTTGTCTCGTAGCGAACGAGTCGAATAGCACCCTCGGGATGCTCCTCGGTGGGACGGTCACGCTCTTCAATGCGAACCATGATGCGGGTGCCAAGCTCAAGCTCGGCGTTGGCATAGGCGCGATCAACCTCGGCCACATTGGCGAACATCATCCCCTCGCCCTTGCCATTGATCTTCTCGCGAGTTGCGTAATAAAGCCCAAGAACAATGTCTTGCGAAGGCACGATGGACGGCTCCCCGTTTGAGGGGAAGAGCACATTGTTTGAGGCAAGCATAAGGGTGCGTGCCTCCATTTGCGCCTCAAGTGAAAGAGGCACGTGGACAGCCATCTGGTCACCGTCAAAGTCGGCGTTGAAGGCCGCACAGACAAGCGGATGCAGCTGGATAGCCTTGCCCTCGATGAGCACAGGCTCAAAAGCTTGAATACCAAGCCTGTGAAGCGTTGGGGCTCGGTTGAGCATGACGGGATGCTCGCGAATCACTTCTTCAAGGATGTCCCAGACCTCGGGAACCTGCTGCTCCACGAGTTTCTTGGCAGCCTTGATGGTGGTGGCCATGCCGCGCAGCTCAAGCTTATTAAAGATGAAGGGCTTGAAAAGCTCGAGAGCCATAAGCTTGGGCAGACCGCACTGATGAAGCTTAAGGGTGGGGCCCACAACAATGACGGATCGGCCGGAATAGTCGACCCGCTTGCCAAGAAGGTTTTGACGGAAACGCCCACCCTTACCTTTGATCATGTCAGCAAGCGACTTCAGGGCACGCTTATTTGCACCCGTCATGGCCTTGCCGCGGCGGCCGTTATCAAGCAGGGAGTCGACGGACTCCTGAAGCATGCGCTTTTCGTTGCGCACAATAATTTCCGGTGCCCGCAGTTCGAGCAGACGCTTTAAACGATTGTTACGGTTGATCACACGACGGTAAAGGTCGTTCAGGTCGGAGGTTGCAAAGCGCCCGCCATCAAGGGGCACCAGGGGTCGAAGCTCGGGCGGCAGGACCGGCAGAACTTCCATGATCATCCACTCGGGCTTCACACCCGACTTTTGAAACCCCTCGAGTACCTTAAGCCGCTTGGCGATCTTTTTAATTTTTGCATCCGAAGAGGTCTCGGCAAGGTCTTTGCGTAGCTGCTCGATCTCACGCTCAAGGTCGATGCTTCGGAGGAGTTCACGAACACCTTCGGCACCCATCTGGGCAACAAACTCGCCATCGCCATACTGTTCAACCTTGGCAATGTAGTCGTCCTCGGACATGATTTGACCGCGCTTCAATGGGGTCATGCCGGGCTCAACCACAACAAAGGCCTCGAAATAAAGCACGCGCTCAATATCACGCAGGGTCATATCAAGCACCATGCCCATACGCGAGGGCAAAGACTTTAAAAACCAAATATGCGCGGTAGGGCTTGCTAGATCGATATGGCCCATACGCTCACGTCGCACCTTGGCCAGGGTCACCTCAACGCCGCACTTCTCGCAAATGACGCCACGATGCTTCAGGCGCTTGTACTTGCCGCACAGGCATTCGTAGTCTTTAACCGGGCCAAAAATTTTGGCGCAGAAGAGTCCGTCGCGCTCGGGCTTAAAGGTTCGGTAATTAATGGTCTCCGGCTTTTTCACTTCGCCAAAGGACCAGGACCGAATTTTATCGGGCGAGGCGAGACCAATCTTAATGGCATCAAACTGCTGGTCTTGCTGAACCTGCTTAAATAAATCGAGTAGGGCTTTCATAGCGTGTCTTCCCTTTTAGCAAATCAGTGGCGCTCAAGGTCAATGTCGATTCCGAGGGATCGGATTTCTTTGACCAGAACGTTAAAGGACTCGGGCATACCAGCGTCAATGACGTGGTCGCCTTTGACAATGTTTTCGTAGACCCGGGTTCGACCAGAGACGTCATCCGATTTGACGGTGAGCATTTCCTGCAAGGTGTAAGAGGCACCGTAGGCTTCAAGGGCCCAGACCTCCATCTCACCGAACCGCTGACCACCAAACTGGGCTTTACCACCCAGGGGCTGTTGGGTGACCAAGGAATATGGGCCGGTTGATCGTGCATGCATCTTGTCATCCACCAGGTGGTGAAGCTTGAGCATGTGCATGTAGCCGACTGTGGTGGGTCGGTCGAAGGCGTCTCCGGTTCGGCCGTCGTAGAGCTGAACCTGCGTGCGGGTTTCGGTAAGACCCATACGCTTAGCAAGCTCATCGGGATAGGCAAGCTTTAACATCTCGCGAATCTCATTTTCGGTAGCCCCATCGAAGACCGGGGTTGCAAAAGGAACGCCATCGCTAAGGTTCTTGGCAAGTTCAAGAAGCTCGGGCTCACTAAGGCTTTTGACTTCTTCGGGCTTGCCACTGGTGTTGTAGACCTTCTCAAGCAGATCACGGATTTCGTTGCTGGCCGCCTGCTTGGCAAGCATGTCACCAATACGCTGGCCAATACCTTTTGCCGCCCAGCCCAGGTGGGTTTCAAGAATCTGGCCGACGTTCATTCGAGAAGGAACGCCCAGAGGATTCAAAACGATATCCACAGGTGCACCGTCGGCCATATAGGGCATGTCCTCGACCGGAACAATTCGTGAAATAACGCCCTTGTTCCCGTGACGACCTGCCATCTTGTCACCTGGCTGCAGACGGCGCTTCACGGCCAGGTAGACCTTCACCATTTTCAATGCACCTGGCGGCAGTTCGTCACCTTGGGTGAGCTTGCGGTGCTTTTCTTGGTAGGCCAGATCGAACTGATGACGT
>JAURCW010000190.1 GCA_030828265.1 Burkholderiales bacterium
AATGACTCGCTGGGCAGCGCGGGCTCGAGAGACCATTGCGGCCACGGATTGTTGTGCCTCAGTCATCTCTGGGGCTTGAAGGTTTTCTGCTTTCACAAACGGGCTCCCTGCATAGGACGAAGAAGGATAAGGATCGGCATTGTTCGTCTCGAAGCATCCCACATTTCCCGCTCTCACGTTATTTCATTCATGAATAAATGCCATTTTCAACTTCCATTGGATGGATACCTGCTTAGCCGCGATACTCCTACAACCAAAGTTTCTGCCCCGTAAAATGAGTCAAACAAAAGTAAAAACCGACGAATCGGAGAAAAAAGATGTCTGTTGAGATGAATCAAATTCGTAGGGTTGGCCTTGTAGGTGCAGGCACCATGGGTCGTGGTATCGCCCAAGTCTGCGCCCAAGCCGGTTTCGAGGTCAAACTCTTCGATGCCGTCCCGCAGGTTGCAAAGCAATCAAAGGCTTCCATTGATAAGGCCTTGGTCAAGCTCATTGAAAAGGGAAAGCTTGCGGAAGAAGATCGCCAGGTCATTCTTGGTCGAATTCATCCCTGTGAGGCCTTAAACGATTTATTCAACTGCGACCTTGTCATCGAGGCCGCCATTGAAAACCTTGAGATTAAACGTCAACTCTTTAAGAGCCTTGATGAGGGCTGCCCAGAACAGACGATTCTGGTAAGCAACACCTCCGCCATTCCTATTTCCTCCATCGCGGCCTTAACCGCACATCGCAAGCGTATTGCCGGACTGCATTTTATGAATCCGGTGCCCTTAATGAAGCTGGTTGAAGTGATACAGACCCCTGTTACCTCAGCCAGTGTGATCGAGTCCCTTCTTGGCTTTTCTCAGGCCATTGGCAAGACGCCTATCCTTGTGAAAGATGGGCCTGGATTTTTGGTGGGCAACTGTGCCCGTGCGTTTTACACCGAGGCCTTACGCTTACTGAAAGAGTGCATTGCAAGCCCAGCCGTTATCGATCGCATTATTCGTGAGGCGGGGGGCTATCGAATGGGACCCTTTGAGGTGATCGATCTGGTTGGTCTCGATGTGAACTACCCGTCCTCAAAAGCTCTGTTTGAGGACAGCTTTTTCGACCCACGCTACCAGCTCACTTCCGGCTACAAGCTTTTAGTTGAGGCGGGGTTTTTGGGGCGTAAGACCGATATGGGGTTTTATCGTTATCAGGATGGTCAGCCACTTGCGGAAGCAACGGCAGCGGCTGAGCATTCCACACCCGCAGGCTTGCCAAAGTCGGCCTGGCTCTGGGCTGAGAAGTCGGCGGGCCTTGAAATGCTAACCACCCTGGCCAAGAAGGCAGGCGTGGTTGTTTTAAAGGAGCCAAGTCCGGGTGCTCTCTGTCTGGTTGCGCCCATTGGCCGTGACACGGTCTCCGTGGTCAAGCAGCTCGGTATTGACGCAGGCAGTACGGTGGCGGTTGACACGGTGTATGGCTGGGCAAGTCATCGTACTTACATGGCCTGCCCGGGTGTTCGCCCCGAGCTCCTTGCTCAGGCCAGCACATTGCTCTCAAGCGATGGGGTTGTGGCAAGCCAGATTCACGACAGCCCCGGCTTTATCATGCAGCGCTTTCAGGCTGTTATTACTAACCTTGCCTGCGACCTTATGCAACAGGGGCTCGCCTCGGCCGAAGCATTAAACCAGGGCATGAAGCTTGGCTTTAACTTTCCTCAAGGGCCTCTTGAAGCAGGCGATGCACTTGGCAGTGAGACCGTGCTCAGCATCGTTCAGGCGCTTTATAACTTCTATGAAGAAGACCGCTATCGGCCCTCGCCTTGGCTAAAGCGTAGAGGTCGCCTTGGACTTTCGCTATCAACGCCCGACTAAAGAAGAAACATTGAAGACCATCATGACGGACTCATCACCGCTTGTTCTCAAGACTCAGCCGATACCGGGGGTCTGTCTACTCACCTTAAATCGGCCTGAGGCCCGTAATGCCTTAAGCGATGCCCTGCGTAAGGCGTTAAGCCAGGCCGTCGCGCTTGCGGGTGAGGAGCCCGATCTACGAGTGATCGTTATTACTGGAGAAGGCGAATCGTTTGCTGCCGGTGCCGATCTAAAAGAAATTGCTAGCGATGACCCAGTTGCGATTCGCCGCCGCCGCGTGCTTTCTCTCTGGCAGCAAATCGCCAGCTGCCCACTGCCAATTATTGCGGCTGTGCGAGGTCACGCCTTGGGCGGAGGCTGCGAGCTTGCGCTGCACGCAGACATTATTGTGGCCGCTGATGATGCGGTGTTTGGACAGCCCGAGGTACGTGTGGGGGTAATGCCCGGAGGTGGCGCAACGCAACGGCTCATTCGTGCCATAGGGAAGTACCGCGCCATGAAGCTGGTTCTAACGGGTGAGCCTATTACAGGCGAGCAGGCGGCACAATGGGGGCTAGCCAGTGAGTCCCTTGCCTCCGAGAAGGTTCTGGAACGCGCCCTGGAACTTGCTGCGCACATCGCTAAGCTGCCCCCACTTGCTGTGCAGTCGGCCAAAGAGGCCATGCTTGCGGGTGCCGATGCGGCCCTCGCGACAGGGCTGCTTCTTGAGCGCCGTATGTTCGAAGGGCTCTTTGCAACCGACGATCAGAAAGAGGGTATGGCGGCGTTTGCCGAAAAACGTGCGCCGAATTTTAAGGGTCAGTAACCAGTACTCAGTTTCCAATAAGTACTAGTTTCGCCGC
>JAURCW010000167.1 GCA_030828265.1 Burkholderiales bacterium
CTGAAGAAAACTAACAAAGACACCGAGAAAAATAGGTACAACAACCGGATGCAACAAGGCGGACTGGGCCAACTGGCGAAGCGTCATAAGCCGGCTTCGCCGCGAACGGTTTTTAGCGAGCATTTCATAACCCAGTACCGATGTAGTGAGTAGCACCAAAGAGTGCATGGTCACCACGGTGAGCAGAATGACAAGGCCTTCGGGACCATAGAAGAGTTTGACCACCGGGATGCCAATCATGATGGAATTGGAAAAGGTGGAGGCCAGTGCCAGAGAGACCGCAGGACCGCGCTGGCTGGGGTCCGAGACAATGCGCGGCGAGCGTTGCGCCCAAAAAAAGGCCAGCGCATAGGTAAGCATGGTGAGCGACAGGTAGTTAAAGATAGGCAGCAGGCTTAACGCCTGAAAATCAACCGTAGCCATAGTTCGAAAGAGCAAGGCCGGCAGAAAGACTTTCAAGACCAAATTGGAAAAGGACTGGCTTGAGACCTCGTCAATCCAGCCGAGACGCGCCACGAGCAGGCCAACCCCCACAAGGAGGAAGACCTGCAAAAGGGCGTCGGTCATTCCTGTGGCGTGTTGTCGCTTGAACTGTCGGCAGGCGTCTCGCCCGACTCCTCGTTCAAGCCATCGTCTTGCTCGGCAATACGCTGCACGCCAACAAGACGACTGCCCTCGTCCACCGAAATAAGCGTCACCCCCTGGGTTGCTCTGCCAAGCGCACGAACCTCTGCAATGCGCGTGCGCACAACCACTGCGCGGTCGGTAATGAGCATGATTTCATCGGTCTCACTAACCCGACAGGCACCCACCACTTTGCCGTTACGTGCTGTGGTTTGAATGGCAATCATGCCCTTGGTGCCGCGGCCATGGCGCGTGTGCTCGGAAATCAGCGTGCGTTTGCCAAAGCCATTCTCGGTCGCCGTAAGCACGAAGTCATTCTCGTTCTCGGCCACGATCATGCTAATGAGTCGTTGGTCTTTCTCAAGCATCATGCCGCGTACGCCTCGGGCCTCTCGACCCATGGGCCGCACATCGCCCTCGGCAAAGCGCACCGCCTTACCCGAATCCGAGAACAACATAACGTCGTGCTCGCCATTCGTAATGGCTGCGCCAATTAGGCAGTCGCCCTCATCGAGCGAGCAGGCAATAATGCCGCGCTTTAAGGGCCGAGAAAATGCCGATAGAGGTGTCTTCTTCACTGTGCCGAGCTCAGTGGCCATGAAGACAAACTTGTTTTCTTCGTAGGCCTTGATGGGCAGAACAACCGTGACCTTCTCGCCCTCTTCAAGCGGCCAGACATTCACAAGGGGCTTACCCTTCGAGGCTCGTGAGCCCTGCGGCACCTCAAAGACACGCAGCCAATAGACACGGCCCTTGTTCGAGAAGGCAAGAATGGTGTCGTGGGTGTTGGCAATAAAGAGCTGGTCAATCCAGTCGTCTTCTTTGGTGGCGGTTGCCGTTTTACCGCGACCCCCACGGCGCTGGGCCTGGTACTCACTGAGCGGCTGACTCTTAATGTAGCCACCGTGGGTGAGGGTGACCACCATCTCTTGCGGCGTAATTAAATCTTCCGTCTGAAGCTCTTCGGCGTTGAGCTCAATAACCGACCGGCGGGCATCACCAAAGGCCGTACCCACATCGCTGAGCTCCGTGGACATAATTTGTGTAATGCGCTCGGGCTTGGCCAAGATATCGAGCAGATCGGCAATCTGCGCAATCACCTCTTTGTACTCGGCAACAATCTTGTCTTGCTCAAGACCGGTTAAACGTTGAAGCCTCATTTGAAGAATTTCAGAGGCCTGGGTATCACTGAGCCAATACCCGTCGTCCTTCAAGCCGTACTGACTTGAAAGGCCAAGAGGACGAAAGTCTTCGACCTTGCTGGTCTCACTGGCCTTGGCCAGAAGCTCTGTCACCAAGGACGCTGACCAGGCTCGACCCAGCAAGCCCTCTTTGGCCTCAGCGGGATTGGCCGAGCTTTTAATGAGTTCGATCATGACGTCCATGTTGGACACGGCCACGGCCAGACCTTCAAGCACATGGCCTCGATCACGGGCCTTACGCAGCTCAAACACTGTTCGACGTGTGACCACTTCACGGCGATGCGACAAAAAGCTTTGAAGCATCTGCTTTAAGTTCAAGGTGCGAGGCTGGCCATCGACCAGCGCCACCATGTTCATTCCAAAACTGTCTTGCAGCTGAGTGTTCTTATAAAGGTTGTTAAGAACGACCTCGGGCAGCTCACCACGCTTCAGTTCAATAACAACACGCATGCCCGACTTATCGGACTCGTCGCGAATGTCGGAGATACCCTCAAGCCGCTTCTCATTCACAAGCTCTGCGATGCGCTCAAGCAGGCTTCGCTTATTCACCTGATAGGGCAGCTCGTCGACAATAATAGACTGACGTGAACCCTTGTCGATTTCTTCAAAATGGGTCTTTGCCCGCATGACGCACCGGCCACGTCCGGTGCGATAGCCCTCGCGCACGCCCTCAATGCCGTAAATAATGCCGGCCGTTGGGAAGTCAGGCGCGGGAATGCACTCCATAAGCTCATCCACCGTGACATCGGCATTGGCAAGAAGCATCTGGCAGGCGGCAACGACTTCTGAAAGGTTATGCGGTGGAATGTTGGTGGCCATACCCACGGCAATACCCGAGGAGCCATTTATTAATAGGTTGGGAATGCGCGCGGGCAGAACCAAGGGCTCTTTCTCGGAGCCGTCGTAGTTCGGCCCGAAATTGACGGTGTCTTTATCAAGGTCTTCAAGCAGCTCATGGGCGATCTTTGAAAGGCGCACCTCGGTGTATCGCATGGCCGCCGCGTTGTCACCATCGACCGAGCCGAAGTTACCCTGACCGTCCACCAGCATGTAGCGCAGCGAGAAATGCTGAGCCATACGAACAATGGTGTCGTAAACCGCCGAATCCCCGTGCGGATGGTACTTACCAATAACATCACCGACGATACGAGCCGATTTTTTATAGGCCCGATTCCAGTCGTTGTGGAGTTCGTGCATGGCGTAAAGCACACGACGATGCACAGGCTTAAGACCATCACGTACGTCAGGAAGGGCGCGCCCCACAATCACGCTCATGGCGTAATCGAGGTAGGAGCGACGCATCTCTTGCTC
>JAURCW010000073.1 GCA_030828265.1 Burkholderiales bacterium
CCTTGCTTGCTTAATGGACAATTCTTGTTGTAGCATAATGTGAATCAGAGCTATGATGGAGACAGCTTTTCCTGAATTGGAAGAGTCACAGCTTTTTTTCAAGTCTCGTCATTGCCCCTGCCTGGTGGACATTTCCCAAACACATGTGGGAGCGATTGTCATGCTGTCCCCTTGGGGGCACAGAGAGCTGGGACAAGAAGAGATCGGGCGATTGAAGGCTGTACCGAATGGCGCGAGAAGCAAGTGCAGGGTTGTTAGGCCTGTCATGTCCAATAGAAAGCGCAGTGACTTCTTTATCGGCCCCTGCATCGAGTGTGCGAATGGTTACCGGCCGCCCGCCCATGGCTTTAACCACGGCACTGTAGGCTTGGAATTGCTCGTCTTCGCTCGGGATAGTGCTGCGATTCATGAATAGGAACTCACTGCGAAAGAGTCCAATACCATCGCAGCCACGATCAATCGCAATCTGGACGTCGTCGGGGAGATCGATGTTAGCCATAAGCAAGACCGACACCCCATCCAGCGAGCAGCTTGCAAGCTGCTTGAAGTCCTCAAGCGCCTTTAAATCGTCCGCATAAAGCGCCTGCTGGCCCTTGTAAACCGACTGATCGTCGGCTGTAAGTGCGCCTAAGACCGAGCCTTCATCTGACCGTAAAACAATAATGTCGTTCTGGGCGATTTGATTCAGAAGACCTGAAACCCCCACCACAGCGGGCAGCCCGAGACTGCGCGCCAGAATAGCCGTATGAGAGGTTGCACTTCCTGTTTCTGTGACGAAGCCAAGAAATCGGTGTCGACGAAGAATAAGCATGTCGGCGGGCGAGATGTCTTTGGCCACAAGAATCCACCCATCGTCGTCTTGGCTATGGCTCTCTAAAACAGCCTCTTCCAGGCCGATATCACCCTGCATGGCCCGAAGGATTCGATCGACAATCTGTTGAACGTCGGCCTTGCGCTCACGAAGGTAAGGGTCGTCAATTTCATCAAACTGGGCAGAGACAGCCTCGAGTTGTTGCAACAGGCCCCACTCCGCATTGCAGCAGTCACTCTCAATGCGTTGCTCAGTAGCGGCAACTAATAGAGGATCTCGAAGAATAATGGCCTGCAGTTCGAGCAAGGCGGAGACCTCGGCAGAGGGTTCTTGGCCCATGGCCTCTTTAAGGTCGGCAAGCTCTTTATTTACGATGCTAACGGCCTCGCGAAAGCGCTTAAGCTCGGGTTCAACCTGATCGGGTTCGAGCCTTCGGCGGGGAAGATCGAGACGGGCAGAGGCAAGTACCCATGCCCTGCCCATCGCCAGCCCATCACCAATACCAACGCCAGAAAGCATCCAGGCCATCTCTACGCGTCTTCCCCAAATTTGTCGTGAAATAACTTCACTAGGCTTGCCATGGCCTCGTCTTCTTGTTCGCCCGTTGTTTCTATGGTGACCTCGGTCCCAAGACCTGCGGCGAGCATGGTGACACCGAGAACACTCTTGGCGTTGATGCGCTTGGTGTTTCGCTCTAGCCAGATTTCACAGGCGAACGAGGAGGCCATCTGTGAGAGCTTGGAGGAAGCCCGAAGGTGAAGCCCGAGCTTATTGGTGATGGTGACGGTCTGTCGTGGCATGTGGGTGCTTAATAATTGAAAGAGAGTTTTTAACCACTTGCCGGTGGGGGTGAGATGGTTTGTAAGTAGTGTCCAGTATCCTCTCCAAGTTTGGCGATCAGCTCGCACTGATTGAGAGAGCGGTAGGTGATGGCACGCAACAAAACGGGCAGGCTCACGCCCGCGACTCCTTGGGCGATGTCTGGGTAACTGTTCATAAAGCTCAACACCCCGTTGTAAGGGGTAGCGCCAATCATGTCGGTTAAGAAAAAAACGGCCTTGGGTTTTCCAAGCTCCCGCCATCGGGATTCAAGGGCTTGACCAACCTGGTCGGGCCCTTGGCTTGAGAGCACGTCAAGAACTTCAACGTCTGAAAGTGACCGGCCAAAGCCATGGCAGGCGACGGCATGGAGTGCCGAGGCAAGTGGCGCATGGCAGACCAAAAAAAGACAGCAACCGCTCAAGGTCCGTAAGCCCTTTCAACTGCAGAAATGAAGAGTTCTCCAACATTAGCTGGCGTCTGGGCTGAAATTTCTTGAAAGCCCGTTGGGCTAGTGACGTTAATTTCCGTAAGCCTCGTGCCGATGATGTCAAGCCCAACCAGAAAGAGGCCGCGGCTTGCAAGCGTAGGGCCAATGGCCTTCGCGATGGCCTCGTCGTTCTCGTTTAAGGGCTGGGCAACGCCTTTTCCTCCCGCGGCAAGGTTACCCCGTGAGGCCCCCTCGGGTGGAATGCGAGCAAGGCAGTAGGGCACTGGCTCGCCATTGATTAATAAGACGCGCTTATCACCCTTCACAATCTCTGGAAGGTAGGTCTGCGCCATGATGGCCCGTGCCTCATTCTGCGTAAGCATCTCGAGAATCACCGGCAGGTTGGGGTCGCTTGAGGAGGTTACAAAAACCCCTGCTCCGCCCATGGCATCAAGTGGCTTGAAGACAACCTTCTGGTGGGACCCTGCGAAGTCCTTGAGTTGCTTGATATTGCTTGAGACAAGGCCAGGAGCCGCGTACTGTGGAAACTCCAGGACGGCCATCTTCTCTCCATGATCACGCAGTGCCGATGGACGGTTGATGACTGGAAGACCCGCATGTTCAAGGGCGGTAAGCATTTGAGTGGCTGCAAAAAAAGCCTCATCAAAAGGTGGATCCTTGCGCATGATGACGAGGTCGAAATCTTTATGGCTCAGCCACTGCTCACTGCCTGTCGTTGCCCAAGAGAGCATGAGGTCGGATACGAGCTTTTGCTCTAGATTGAATGGCTTATCAGCGCTTGGCTTAAGGCATCGTGCAGCGATGCTTGGTGTAAGTTCAGCCCCCGCGTAATGAAGGCTGATGGCCTCGGGCCCGCAGTACCAGCAATCGTGACCGCGTTGCCATGCGGCCCGAATCATTGCAACAGTGGAGTCCTTCGCGGGCTTAAGGCTTGCTAGGGGGTCGCCTATGAACAGCAGCCGCATAAGGGGTTGGTCCCGTCTTACGTATGGCTAGGGCGTTAGCACCGAGAGGCTCGGTGAGAGACCCTGAGAGGCAGGATGGGTTGCCTTCAGCTCTCTTGAGGCGGCGAGTAGGGCAAGCCGAGAGACGACACCGTAGAGGTAGAGACGGTTGGGTGTCGCATCGGGCTCGGCGCCCACCACAGGCTGCTGACAGCCTTCTTCAAAAGGAAGAGGAACAAACCGAGCACCCGGCGCATTGAGGTTTTCGTCCGGACCTCGCTCAACGTGCACGCGGTAAAAGCCCCCCACCACGAAACGGTCGATCATGTAGACAACCGGTTCGGCGACCGCGGAGCCCTCGGGCTGGTCCACGGTCTCAAACGAATGCACGCCCTCTTGAACGATGACATCGGAGAAGACAAGGCCTTCTTTGCCTACAGCCATTTTGTTGCGCTGCTTACGGTTGAGGCCCAAGACGTCAGAGGGGTCCTTCACCGTCATGATGCCCATGCCATAGGTTCCAGCATCGGCCTTCACAATAACAAAGGGCTGCTGATTAATGCCGTGCTCTTTGTACTTGAGCTGCGTTTTTGACAAGACCTCTGAGACCGCGTCGGCAAGGGCCTGCTCACCAAGTCGTGCCTGAAAATCAAGACCCCGGCATTGACGAAAGATAGGGTTAATAAGCCAGGGGTCGATCTGAAGGCGCTGGGCAAACTCTTCGGCCACGCTGTTGTAGGCGGCAAAGTGCTCGGACTTACGACGCGAAGCCCAGCCGGCATGCAGGGGTGGGAAAACCTTCTGACCGACAAGACCTTGAAGAATAGGGGGCACGCCGGCAGAAAGATCGTTGTTGAGTAAAACCAGGCAAGGCTCAAAATTCTTAAGGCCAAGTCGGTCGTTCTGGCGAACCAAGGGCTCCACGAGCAAGTTAAAGGCGTCGCCCAGGTTTGTCTGACCCGCGAACTCGGTTGGCTCGGTGATTTCGGGGTTTAGACTGCCAATCCGAACCTCAAGGCCTGCCTGCTGAAGGAGGTCGCGCAGCCTTGCAATATTGGCAAGGTAAAAGCTGTTGCGGGTGTGGTTTTCTGGAATGAGCAAGACCCGTGCAATGTCGGGACAGTGGGTTTCAACACTCACCATAAGGGCCTGCACAGCTACTGGAAGCGCGGACTCACTTAGGTTATTAAACCCACCGGGAAATAGGTTGGTATCGACCGGGGCAAGCTTAAAGCAGGCATTGCGCAGGTCAACCGACCCATAGAAGGGCGGGGAGTGGGAGCGCCACTGCGACCGGAACCAATGCTCAATCT
Organism: Burkholderiales bacterium; assembly: GCA_030828265.1. GTDB lineage: Bacteria > Pseudomonadota > Gammaproteobacteria > Burkholderiales > Burkholderiaceae_A > Hahnella. The sequence goes on from JAURCW010000073.1 coordinate 4,339, forward strand.
CTGTGCTGTGATCGAGCACACGTTTTTCCAGGTCGATGAGCCGGCCGCACAGGCTTTGCTGAACTTGAGGAAACATAGCCCGATTGTAGCTTTCGGGCAAAAAAAAGCCCGCGGTCACTGATGCACCGCGGGCCTGGGGAGGAGGGCTGTTGGAAAAGGAAGCCCTTAGGAGAAACTGATTTAAAACTTAATTGCGACCGACAAACTCGGGATAGGCCTCTTGTCCACACTCAACAAGATCAACGCCTTCGTACTCTTCTTCTTCAGAGACCCGAATACCCATGATGGCCTTGAGAATGCCCCAGACAATGAGGCTGGTGACAAAGACCCAGACAAAGATCGTGATGGCACCCATGATTTGACCGGTGAAGGTCGAGTCGGAGTTGGTGATGGGAACCAACAACAGGCCAAGGAGACCCACAACACCGTGCACCGAAATAGCGCCCACGGGGTCGTCAATTTTCATCGAGTCCAACGCACGGATGGAGAAGACCACCAAGACGCCACCTGCCGCACCAAAGAGCGTTGCTTGTAATGCAGAAGGTGCCGAGGGCTCGGCCGTAATGGCCACCAGGCCTGCCAAAGCGCCGTTAAGGGCCATGGTGAGATCTGCTTTGCCATAAAGAGCCTTTGATACGAGCAATGCGGCAACCAGACCACCGGCCGCCGCGGCATTGGTGTTCAGGAAGACCATGGCAACCGCATTGGCGTTGGCAATGTCGCCAAGCTTTAGCACCGAACCGCCGTTAAAGCCAAACCAGCCCATCCATAGGATGAAGGTGCCGAGCGTAGCCAAGGGCAGGTTTGATCCGAGAATAGGCTTGATTTCACCGTTGGGGCCGTACTTGCCTTTACGGGGACCAAGCAGCAGCACGCCAGCCAGGGCGGCCGAAGCGCCAGCCATGTGCACAATGCCCGATCCTGCAAAGTCGGAGAAGCCCATGTCGCCCAGGTTGAACATACCAAACACGTCCGCGCCATTCCATGTCCAGGCGCCTTCCATGGGGTAGATGAAACCCGTCATGACTACGGTGAAGATCAGGAAGGCCCAAAGCTTCATGCGCTCAGCAACAGCGCCCGAAACAATGGACATGGCGGTTGCCACAAAGACCACCTGGAAGAAGAAGTCGGAAGGATCGGCGTAAATGGAGTCACCACCGAATCCACCTTCACGCTCGGAGAAGCTCTTAAGAACGTCACCGGTAAGACTCTCGCCGCCGGCAATACCTGATAAGAAGTAGCTTCCGTCGTACATGATGGCGTAGCCACAGACCATGTACATGATGCAGGCAATGGAGTACAGCGCAACGTTCTTGGTAAGAATTTCCGTGGTGTTCTTAGTACGAACAAGGCCTGCCTCGAGCATAGAAAAGCCAGCGGCCATCCACATCACCAAGGCGCCACAGACTAAAAAGTAAAAGGTGTCCATGGCGTACTGCAGCTCAAAGACATGGCTAAGAACATCGGGTGCGGCCGCAACGGCTGCCGCCGCGGCCTCGGGTGCAGCCGTCTGGGCAAGAACCGGAAGGCACAAAGCCCCTAGTCCTGTCGCCAGAAGCCCGGCGGCTCCGCGGTTGAGTAGAGAAGTTAATTTCATAGGTTCCTCACAATGCGATTGGGGTCGTAAAAACGGCTGGTTTACAGGGCCTCTTGGCCCGTCTCGCCGGTACGAATTCGAACAACCGACTCAAGGCTGGAGACGAAAATCTTTCCGTCGCCAATCTTTCCGGTGCGGGCGGCGTTCTCGATGGCTTCTACCGCCTGGTCAAGAAGCGACTCGGCAATGGCCACTTCGAGCTTGACCTTGGGAAGAAAGTCAACGACATACTCCGCGCCTCGATAGAGTTCGGTGTGACCTTTTTGGCGACCAAAGCCTTTGACTTCGGTCACCGTAATGCCCTGCACCCCAATGTTTGATAAGGCCTCGCGGACCTCATCAAGCTTAAAGGGCTTGATGATTGCGGTGATGAGTTTCATGTCTGTCCTTTAGAAACGATCGAAAAGGGCTTGATGCCGTTTTAAGTTAGAAGGATTTGGAGATGGAGACGAC
>JAURCW010000030.1 GCA_030828265.1 Burkholderiales bacterium
GCAATACTACCTAGAGAGACCAGACCGGTGGCAACGAAAACCGAGCTGGGGCAAGAGTCGCGCACAGGCCAGGCAAGTTCAATGGCTTCAAGATCCTCAAGAACAGACAAGGCACCAAGGGCCTCGACTTTCCAATGCGAGCGATGGACTTTAACTTGTTCTGTGTGACTGCGGTTCATAAGACCTTTAGTCTATCCGATGAACCTGATTCCTCGCATTAGCCTCGGAGGTTAACCGAGCAATCACATAATAGCTGGGGCTGCCATCGGGGCCGATAAGAAGTTGCACGGTCACTTTCATTTCTCTGCCGGCCTGGTCCACAAGCAGGTGGGTGACATGATGTTCTTGGGCGACTTTTTCCTCGAGTGCAAGTACATCGCTCACCCGATTGGTGAAGCTCCTTAAACGGTCCCAAATTAATCCAGATGCAAAGTAGGAGTCGTAGTGACTGAATATGCTCTCCCAGCCTTTTGAGATCGTCAGAATAGAGAACTTTGAGTTCAAGAGGCAAGAGCCGGATCCAGGGGAATCGACACGGCTTGTTATAAGCCAATGACCAAGTTGAGTGGTATCGAGGTTTTCTCGATGTAATAGCAACATCTGGCTCAGGTCACTAACACCTGGCGTTTGAATAGGCTCAAGGCGGAATAGTCCAACCGATAGGTTCGGGTGGAGGAAAAGTGCCATGGTTCGGCTGGCCCCGATCGGAACAATTGAGAGAAAAATGGCATCCAGCGGCTTACGAGTGAGTCTTGCATCGCTTAAGAGAGTTCGGGCCAGGCCGTTTGCATAGACGAGCTCTTGATCGGCGCGACTGACTAGGAGGATTGGTGTGGGCAGATGAAATAGAGCCTGGGCAGTCATTTGATAAGGCGCGATGATCTGATTGCTTTCTGCGACCAAGGCCTCATCAATGTGTTTGTTCAGGAAGCATAGGTGTTGCTTCTCAAGGCGAAGAAGTAAGTATGTAAGTAACAGTTTTGCAAGCAGCCAGCTGATGAAGAGGAAAGGCAGCCAAGGCTCAATGGGACTTGGCGCACCGAGGAGGCTTTTAAGTTGCGCGTAGTCTTGGGCCGGAAGGCCTGTAATCCAGTGATCAAGACGGATGGTTGAAATGTGTAAGCCAGAGAGTAGTAAAAAGTATGCAAAGGCAGTCATGCCAAGTACGACTCGTAATTGACCTGTCCTGGCTGGCATGGCACTGGCGGTGCTTTTGGGTGGGCTGTTAATAAGTTCAAAGGCCAACACCATAGTAGCCACCGTAAGGGCCAGCAGCCCAACAGCAGCAGCTAGGGCTGCGTGGCCTTGGTGAATAAGGAGCAGTTGCAGCATCACCAGGCCGAGCCAGGCAGCTAGCGAGAGAATCAGCCCTAGGCGAAGGCCGGGTCCCACGACCTTGCTAACTCCTAGGCTTAGAATCATGAAAGCTAGAAACTCGAAAGACAGTAGGGCTGTAGTCGATGGAATAGGAAGACCTATCGCTACGCTTGTATCCAATTGGATGGCCAGGTAAGCGGGGATGATCAGGCCAAGCAGGGTCCACAGGGTTAACACGCCAAGCGATTTCACCACTGTTTTGCGCAGTGGCCCATCCAAATAAGGCCTTAGTTCAAAGTAGGCCCCCGCGCACTGAAATATAAAGATACAAATAAAAAAACCAAGAACGAGAATCATGGCCTCAACCCTTGGCTTTGAGTGACAGCTTCGAGTTTGAGGATTGTGACGGCCGGGTTTCCCGCGGAAATGGCTAGGCCTAAGATGGGTCGGGCGGATGGGTATGGAATGACCGGTTTGTCGAGCCAGAAGAAAATACTTGGCTGTCCCCAGGCTGACCATCGACCAATGCAATGTCCGTTAATCTCGGTGCTCAGGCAGCCACCTATTTCCGGGGTGACTGGGAGTTGAAATCCCTTAGGGCTTCCCAAACCAGAAATCCAGCGAATAGTCTCTCCGACCGGGCCCGCGAGCTGCTTAATAATCGCTAAGCTCTCTTCGGGGGTTTGCGAGTCAGGCAGTAGTGAATGACCGGGCTGCTTGAAGCAAAGCCAGATCCATCGTCGACAAGGCGAGGACCTGACTTCAAGCTCGTAGGGCAGCGAGGAAATGAGAGGCTGCCAGAGCCTCGAACACCTTAGTTCAGTCGAGTTCTCCGTTTGACAGGAGATTCCTCGAGCAAGGAGCATCTTTCGAATAGTTTGAAGACTGAACTCGGCTACTCCTTGAGGCCGATCAGGGTGGGTCGCCGCGATGCCAAGGTAATAGAGGCGCTCGAAGAAGTCGAGATCGTTAGCTGAAGCGTGCGCCGCGGCTTGAGTAGTGGTCGGCATTGAGCTGCGTCAGTTGTTCAGAGATCTCGGCCTGCGAGGATTTAAGATTTCGAAGAAGGCGATCAAGCGACGCCATCGCCAAATGAGCCTCGGTAACGTCGTCCACTGCCTCGAGTGACGGATGCGTAAGCGCAAGATTCAAGGTGGAGCGCTGCAGCCGCTCGAGTGCGGTCTCAGCCTCGTTGATACAGCGTTGAGATGTATCCAAGGATGCTTGCATGGAGCCTAGAGCGCCTGCCGTCTGCCGAGCTGATCGTGCAGATACTCCAGGTTTATCGCGAACCACTCTGCCTTTCGCAGGCGTGGCGGCGTCGCGTTGTTCGGTGGGTGGCGCGGTACATCCAAAGCGCCAGTCCCTTTGTTTTCCCACCGTCGTCGGGCTGTTCTGTTCAGGCTCACTCGAAGCTCGGCTGAGGTTATTACCGAACGACGCAACCGGCTCTTCTTCTCGTGGATTCCAGAAAGACCGAGACTGTGCCGGGTGAACAGGGCCCTCTTCGGCTTGGTCTCCCTTTCGACCCCAAAGGGCCATGAGGCCGAGAAAAACGGCGAAGATGACCGCCGCGAGGCCAGCCATAAGGCTAAGGTAGTAAGCCGGTAGACCCTGCTTCGCAAACTCACGAACCTCAGGGTCGAGAAGGCCCTCGCGAACGCCCCACTTACCCGCAAGACGCGCTTGCTCCCAAAGCCATTGATAGATCTGAAACTGACCTGGGGTCATCTGTCCAAGGTCGGCGGCCAGTCGTGGAGGAAGAAGGTGAACCTGAGCGTAGGCCGCGTAAAGGGTTGCTAGTAGCAACAGCCCCCCACAGAAAAGAAAGAAACGGACTAACCGCTCGAACGGTCGTTTTTGCACGATCATCGCCAGAATTTAAACCAAAGTCATACTTTAGTCTATATTCTGGCTCAGAGTAGCTCTTCCTCTGGAAAATAGACTTCATCGCCCCAGACAGCCTGTGTCACGTCTCCATTTCGGGTGGTCAGGATGACGATGTGGTTTGCCTCGGGCTGAGGCGGACTGGGCTGTTGGGCTCGTCGCACCTTCTTAATCTGCCTTACTGGTTCAAGGATCTCGCCGGCATCCCAAGGCTCATTAACGATGACAGCGAGCCCCATGATGTAACCCAACCTGGGTCCTTCTGCCCCATCGCTTTCAGAGGCTGGCCACTGGGCCTGGAAGTCTTTGTTCGAGACAATACGTAAGACGAGGCTCTTTGAAAGCTGAAAGACTTTTCCTTGCCGCACCAAATTGAGCTTCATGCTGGGTTTTTAGTGCTCTTTATCAAGCAGAGTGTGGCTAACGAAGAACGGACCAGGCTGAGCTTCCTGCGTATTTTTTTATAGCGTCTTCATCAAAATCAAAGCCAAGGCCTGGTGCTTGACGTAATTGCACATAGCCGTCTTTAAAGGCAAGCTGGTTTGTAATGAGTCGACGGAAGTTGAGCACCTGGTCGTCAAGGAAGAACTCAACAAAGCGGGCATTGGGTGTCGCGGCAACTAGGGGTGCGTGAAGGTCGTGGAACCAGTGCGGACTTACGGTGATACCGCGGCTGTCGGCATGTGCGGCAATCTTTCGCCATTCAGAAACACCACCACAGACGGCCGCATCGGCCTGCAGAATTTCTGCACCACCAGCGTCAATAAGTTCGCGAAAGCGCCAGCGCCCAACCTCCACTTCGCCTGTTGCTACTGTTATGGTGGTGCGTTCGGCCAGGCGGGCGTGCAGGTCGATAGCGTCGGGCGAAAAGGGCTCTTCAATCCAGTAGGGGTTGTAGGGCTCAAACCGACGCATGTATTCAAGGGCGGTGGGGAGATCAGCCCATGCATTGTTTGCGTCAAGCATAAGGTAAACATCAGGCCCTACCGCATCACGGGCTGCGGCGATACGGGCCTCTTCCTCCCCAGGGCTTAGCCGCCCGGTTTTCATTTTTACTGCCTTGAAGCCCTGGTTGACATACCCTGCGAGCTCGTCACCAAGGTGCTTAGGTGTCTTACCATCCAGGTAGTAGCCGCCGCTTGCATACGCAATAACCTGGTCGCGATGCAGGCTGCCGAGATAGTCGTGCAGAGGGAGCCCAACAGAGCGGGCGTTTAAGTCCCACAGGGCGGTATCCAGTATCGAGATACCTCGCATGACAACCCCAGACCGACCTTGCAACAATGCCTCTTGGTACATGGACTGCCAGAGCGCCTCTGTTTGGTGGCTTTCTTTTCCTATGAGTGCAGGCCCGAGCAGGGCTTCCACAGACGATTTAAGAAGGCCACCGGCCTGGCTTCCAACGTAACAGAACCCAATGCCCTCCACGCCGTCCACACTGCGAACCTTTACGAGCCCGTAGTGACGGGCATGCACCGTACGGGTTGCAAACGAAGTGACCTTATCAAGAGGGACTTCAATGGCAGCAACAGCAATGGATTCGATGACCGGCATGGGTAACCTTGTGAGTGTTAGAAAAGATTTAGCTTGCTCGAATGGGCTCGTCAGGCGGTGCGTTGCGTCGCAGCCACTGCAGGACGATGGCCAGAACGAAGCCCGCTAACCCGGCTAGATCGGTTTCTTGACCTGGATAGGTAAGGGCGAGACCCGAGAAAATCATGATCCAGCGCTCAAGAAAAGTGGTCTTGCGAATGAACCAGCCCTGAAGCCCCCCTGCAAGACAAATAATGCCGAGTGCCGCGGTTGCTGCAACCAGTGCGATCGAATTCCAGTCAGCCTTCATAAGGTCTTCCATGGAGCCCATTAAAAGAAGTCCTAAGCCACTTGGATCAAGCACAAACATGAAAGGCACCAGAATAGCCGGTGCAACGTATTTCCAACTCTGCAGCGTTGTACGGTAGGGATTGCCTTTACAAATCGCCGCGGCAGCAAAAGGTGAAAGTGCTGTTGGTGGTGAGACTTCAGAAAGCACGGCGTAGTAAAAAATAAACATATGGGCGGCGTAATCGGGGACACCAAGCTTAATAAGCGCTGGGGCCGCAATGACTGCACAAATAATATAGGAGGCTGTAACAGGTACAGCAAGCCCAACAATCCAGACAATAAGCGCCGTGTAAAGGGCCGTCAGGAAGAGGCTTCCTCCTGCAAGCTCAAGGACAATGCTTGAAAACTTGAGTCCAAGTCCAGTGAGTGTGACGACACCCACAATGAGCCCGGCGCCGGCGCAGACAGCAGCAATTCCAAGAACCTCCCGTGTACCTCCGGCAAGCGACTGAACGAGCTTCGATTCATAAAGGCCCTTAACAAGTGGCACGTGACCCTTGAAGATGCCCCAAGGAATGACAGCGCTCTCGGGTCTTAGCATGCTGGTGGCAGCCGAAAGTACTGTTGCCCAGAAGACGCTCAGAATGGGTGAGAAGCCCATGAGCATGAAGACAACAATAGAGATCAGCGAAAAGAAGTGATACCAGTAACGCATGGCCAGCTTAAGGGCCGATTCCGTCTGGGTCTTTGCCGCGGTGACCATGCCAAATTTGCGGCTGTCGATTTCAACCATGACGAAAAGTCCAAGGTAGTAAAGCACCGTGGGAATGGTTGCCATCACCAGTACGTCAAGGTAGGAGCGACCTAGAAAATCTGCAATAAGGAATGCTGCAGCACCAAGAACAGGCGGTGAAATAATAGCGCCCAAGCCACCCGCTGCAAGAAGACCACCCGCAGAGTTCTTCTCATAGCCCATGTCCTTCAACATCTTCCCAGCGACAGAGCCAACCGTCACTGTGGTGGCCACACCCGAGCCAGAGGGGCCGCCAAGAAGGAAGGAGGAGAGAACAATGGTTCGACCCACATTCGAGGGTCGCCCTCCAAGCACCGAGAAGGACCAGTCAATGAAGAATTTGCCGGCACCGGTGTATTGCAAGAAGGCACCAAAAATGGTGAACAAAATAATCAGCGAGGAAGAGACGTCAACGGCTGAACCGTAGATTCCCTCCAGGGTCATGTACATATGGCCGACAAGCCGCTCAATCGAGTAACCGCGATGTGTCCAGGGTTCTGGTAGGAAGTTTCCGAAGAGGGCGTAGGCAAGGAATAAAACAGTGATCGAAAGCAGAATGGGGCCATTGGTTCGCCGCAAAGCCTCGAGGATCGTAAGAACGACCCCAAGGCCAACAAGAAGGTCTACGGAGTTAGGTGCGGTATTGCGTTCTAGTAGGTCCTCGCCACCAGACCACAAGTAATAAATAGCAAAAAGTGAAAAGGCTGCGGCAAGCACGTCCCACCACATAATGCGATTCTTAAAGCGCAGGCTTACGGGAAAAATTAGAAAAACAAGCCCGGTTACCATGGCCACATGCAAGGGCCGTAGGGTTGAGGCGGGAATAATTCCGTAGGCTGCGTAGAGGTGCACAAAGGACATACCGAGTAGTGCCAAAGTGATAAGCACCCCAACCCATCCAGAAAACTTGCTTTGTGTGCCTTCCTCTTCCTCGATCAACTTGTCGAGTTTTTTCTGAAGTTCGTCGTCAACCTGGCCATCAAGGCCAGGATTGGAATTTTGGGGAGCGGAGGGTGCTGTCATTGGTCTATTTGATCTCTTAAGTACAAAACGAAGACCCGCTTTCGCGGGTCTTCGTGTAAGGCATCCTCAGGCGGGATAAGCGCCAAGGAAAGAGCTAAAGCATTGATTAGTCAACCGAAATGCCTTTTTCCTTGAAGTACTTCAAGGCGCCCGGGTGGAAAGGCACTGGTGTAGAGGCATTCTTCTGATTTTTAGCCTGAATCTCGCCTGCGGCCTTGTGAACCAATTTGAGTTCATCTTGCTTCTCAAGAATAGTCTTTACGATGTTATACGCCGTCTCATCGGACATGTCGGCAGAGGCAACAAGAACATTGGCGATAGATGCGTTCTTATTGTCTGCGGTCATCCCCTTGTATGTGCTCATGGGAATGACGTCGGGGTAATACAGATTTCCGTACTTTTTCACCATCGCAGGAATGGCCTCTGTATGGTCAATCATCTGGATAGTAATTCCTGGGGTGCTGGCAAGGTCGGTTACACCCGCAGTAGGAAGTCCACCGACCCAAGAAAAGGCGTCGATCTTGCCATCCTTAAGGGCGTTGACGGACTCGGCAACACTGAGCCGCTCACGCTGAACCTCGACATTAACCGCCTCAAGTAAACGGGTGGTCATTACTTCCGTCGCGGATCCAATGGAACCGACCGACATGCGCTTACCTTGCAGGTCTTTGAGGGTTTTGATGCCCGTAGCTGTAGTGGTCACCAAGTGCATACGATTTGGGTAAAGCACCAACAACGTGCGCACGTTGATTTTTTCTTTGAATTTGCCTTCACCATTCATGGCATCTTTAGCTGCATCGACCATCGACAGCCCGATGTAGGGCTTGCCAGTACCAATTAGCTGGAGGTTGGATACAGAACCGCCGGTGACTTCAGCAGTAGCCTGCATGCCGGGCACATGCTTAGAAAGTGCTGCGGCGAAGCCACCACCTAGGGGGTAGTAGACACCACCGGTTCCGCCTGTGCCAATTGAAATATTCTGGGCCTGAGCGATACCACCAAAACTTAATGCGCCGACTGCGGCGAGACCAACAAATGCTTTACGAAAGTTCATGTCTACTCCTTTTGGGTTAACTGTCTAAGGGTTTCATTAGACGGGGTAAGACAAAATAGGTAATTCCACGTAGGTGCCGCCTTTAAACGACGCTTTACTGGCCAGGGCTATACTTGCGGACCGACTTCATTACCGGTGAACGGAGACAACAGGCCCCATGGAGAAGACTAAGCCCCCAGGACAAGACAGGCATCTTGTTGTGATTGGTGCGGGAACCATGGGTGTTGACATTGCGGCTGCCTTTCTAGCGGGTGGCTGGACATCTAGCCTGGTTGAGCCAAGGGTAGAGTCTCATGCCATGGCAAAGACCCGCCTCGATCACAGCCTTTCGATGCTTAAAGCTGGGAATACTAAGGTTTCGTTTTTCGAGTCGATTGCGCAGGTGCCTTTCGCCTCAATCGCACACGGTCTGGTCATCGAGGCTGTTCCAGAGTCTCTGCCTTTGAAGCAAAGGGTATTTGCTGAGCTTTCTGAATACGTGCCAGGGCATATCCCTTTGTGCAGTAACTCCTCAGCAATTCCTATTAGCGAGATTGGAAAGGGCCTTGCCTCGGCGTCGCGGATGGTGGGCACCCATTTTTTTATGCCGGCTCACCTTGTTCCTGGGGTGGAGGTGGTGAGTTCTAACCACACGGATCCCGCCATTGCCGAGCGCGTTGCCAACGACCTAAGGTCGGCGGGTCGGGTACCTATTATGGTTCGGCGCGATATTCCTGGCTTTTTAGTCAACAGGCTCCAACATGCCCTGTCGCGCGAGGCTTTTCATTTGATCGATCAGGGCATTGCCACGCCAGCCGATATTGATGCAGCGGTTCGATTTGGCTTCGGCTTTCGTTATCTGGCCGCTGGTCCGTGTCTTCAGCGCGATCACGCGGGCCTTGATATTCATTATGCCGCGGGCTGTTCTATCTACCCCGACCTCTGCAACGACGCTCAGCCCGCGCGTTCCCTTAAGGAAAAGGTGGATGCGGGTCACTACGGAATGAAGGCAGGTCAGGGTTTTTCCGTCTGGGATGAGTCGAGCATGAAGGCCGAAAGGCAGCGGTACGAGGGGCTTCTTCTAGCCGCTGCCAGGCTTCTGGAGACGGAGATTATGCAGGCCGTCAAACCCTTAGCGAACTCGGGCAAGGCTAAAGGCGCCGAATCGCAGGAGCAGGGGCAATGACAAGTCGCAGAGGTTTATCGGCGAATACCGTGGATTACGGCGATCGAGATTTCGCTCTCTTTTTACGGAAAGCGTTTATTAAAGGCGTGGGCTACACCGACGAGGACCTCTCCAAACCTATTGTCGGAATCGTGAATACAGCAAGCGACTTCAATCCTTGCCACGGTAACGTTCCCGCTCTTATTGAGGCAGCAAAGCGCGGTGTATCTCAGGCAGGTGCACTGCCCATGGTCTTTCCAACCATCTCTCTGCACGAGTCCTTTGCAGCACCGACAAGCCTTTACCTACGAAACCTGATGAGCATGGACACCGAGGAAATGGTCCGTGCCCAGCCCATGGATGCCGTGCTGCTTGTGGGTGGCTGCGACAAGACTTTACCCGCGCAGGTTATGGGCGCCTTATCGGCAGGCCGTCCCTTTGTGGTGCTGCCCACGGGCCCCATGATGACCTCACAGTGGGCGGGCGAGCGTGTGGGTGCCTGCACCGACTGCCGACGGTTGTGGGCCGATTTTCGAGCGGGTCGACTGAGCCAGACTCAGATCGACGAGGCTAACAACAGGCTTGTGCCCTCGGTCGGAACCTGCTCGGTTATGGGAACGGCAAGCACCATGGCCTGCATTCTTGAGGTCATGGGTCTCACCGTTGCGGGCGCTGCAAGTGCACCGGCGGTCTCGGCCGATCGCGTTCGAGTGGCGCAAGCCTCCGGTGCAGCCGCAGCGGCGTTAGCAAGTCAGGCCGTACCAATGCCAAAGATCCAAAGAGCTCAGTTTACGAATGCTCTTACAACATTGCTTGCCGTTGGCGGGTCCACCAACGCGCTGGTTCATCTTGCTGCCATGATGGGCCGGCTAGGCTTTGAGCTAGATCC
>JAURCW010000066.1 GCA_030828265.1 Burkholderiales bacterium
CAAGACCAGGCGCGTCAACGTGGTGTCAGCCTTTATGCGGCGGCTGACTTCCTCGAGGGTAAGGCAGGTGGCGCCGTGCGCGCCTTTGTCTCGGTGATTGAGTCGCTGCGGTTTGAGACTCAGGGGCTGCCGCTCAAAGAAATGGTGGCCGCCATGCTCGACCGCTCAGGCCTTGTCCGCCACTACGAAACGGAGAAGGAAGGCCGCGAGCGCATTGAGAACCTGCAAGAGCTTGTCAATGCCGCAGCCGCTTTCCTGGGCGAAGAGCGCTTAAGCTTTGAGGCGCCCGCCAATCTGGGTGTCTCGGGCGCCGATGAGGATGACACAGGCCTTATCGGCAGTCCTTTGTCGATGTTTTTAAGCCATGCCTCGCTTGAGGCGGGTGATAACCAGGCTTCCGAGGGTCAGGATGCTGTTCAATTAATGACCATTCACTCGGCCAAGGGCCTTGAGTTTCACGCTGTGTTTCTAACCGGCCTGGAAGAGGGACTCTTTCCGCACGAGAACAGCATTTCCGAGCCCGACGGCCTGAGCGAAGAACGCAGGCTTATGTACGTGGCTATTACGCGTGCACGTCAGCGGCTCTACATTTCCATGGCGCAGACCCGCATGCTTCATGGCCAGACCCGCTACAACCTGCGCAGCCGTTTTCTTGAAGAGTTGCCCGAAGAGACTCTGCGTTGGCTCACTCCTCGGGTGGACAATCGGTGGGTGGGGGCAAGCGTTTCATCAGGAGCAGTGGCGGAGACCGCACCTGCCGGGCGTTGGGCCCGTCAGGGAATGGGCGATCGCGGGTCGGCAAGCCCCAGTTTTCAAAAGCCTGCGATTGCTGGCCAGACCCATGACAGTGGGTTTTATGTGGGTCAAGCTGTGAGCCATTCGCGTTTTGGCGATGGTGTCATTCTTGCGCTCGAGGGCTCTGGCTCCGAAGGACGTGCTCAGGTGAATTTCAAAAGAGACGGCCCCAAGTGGCTTGCTCTGGGCGTTGCAAAGCTAGAGAAGATTTAGTTAGCCCGGCAATCCGGTGCGCAGCCAGCCCTGGTGCCTGCTGCGGTACGTTTACTTGCAGCGAATCAGGAACTTAAACTGACCCTGGTCTTCTTTACGCTCAAGCAGCGCATGCCCAGTGTTTGCGCAAAAGTAATCAAAGTCGTCCCAGGCGCCTCGGTCGGTGGAAATAACGAGGAGTTGTTCGCCCGAATTCATTTCCCCAAGAGCCTTTTTGGCCTTGAGAATAGGCAAGGGGCAGCTTAGACCTTGAAGTTCAAGGGTACGCGTTGCGGGTCCTGACGCATGGCTAGCTTGGGACCCGGGGGCTGGATTGGCGTGAACGTCCATAATTTAATTATCCCGATTTTTGCACCCCACCCGTCACAAAAGCCGTAAGGCTCTGCAGGGCTTGAGGAAGGGCTACCGTATCCACGCCACCCCCCTGGGCCATGTCGGGCCGCCCACCACCTTTGCCCCCGATTTGCTGGGCAACATGGTTCACCAGCTCGCCCGCTTTGACCTTCGCAGTGAGGTCTTTGGTGACACCTGCCACAAGACTAATTTTTCCCGCCTGCACGCCGGCTAGAACAATCGCAGCACTGCCCATCTTGTCTTTCAGCTGATCAACAAGGCCTCGCAGGCCGCCCGGATCCATATCATCGAGCTGGGCCACAAGAAGCTTTACGCCGTTGACCTCAATGGCCTTGCTGGCGAGATCGTCTCCCGATGCCGATGCGAGTTTGGTCTTCAAGCGGGCCAATTCCTTCTCAAGCTGACGGCTTTGCTCGATAACCTGGGCAAGTTTCGTGGTGAGTTCGTGGCTCGGTGCTTTAAGCAGTGCCGATGCCGATGCGAGGGTCTCGTCGGACTGGCGAATCTGGTCGAGCAGTCGCTCGCCGGTAATGGCCTCCATTCGACGAATGCCTGCCGCAACGCCTGACTCAGCAACAATCTTGAAAAGTCCGATGTCTCCCGTGCGGCTGACATGGGTGCCGCCACAGAGTTCACGTGAGCTTCCGATGTCAAGTACCCGCACCTCATCGCCGTACTTCTCTCCAAAGAGCGCCATGGCGCCGCCCGCAACAGCCTCATCAAACCCCATAACCTGGGCTCGCGTGGCGGTGTTCTCTAAAATTTCAGCATTCACGCGCTGCTCAATTTCGCGAATCTCTGCGGCCGAGACAGGCTGGTTGTGGGAGAAGTCAAAACGCGTTTTCTCGGCGTCCACCAAGGAGCCCTTCTGTTGAACATGATCGCCAAGAACCTCACGCAGGGCCTTGTGCATAAGGTGGGTAACGGAGTGGTTGCGGGCGGTCTGAGCCCGACGTCCGATATTCACATGTGCCTCAAGCTGTGCACCAAGACTCAGGCTTCCCTTTACGACCTGCCCCATGTGTCCAAAGACGGTCGGCGTAATTTTTTGTGTGTCGTCAATACGAATCACAAGCCCTGGTGCCCGCAGCTCTCCCGCATCGCCCACCTGGCCGCCTGACTCCGCGTAAAAGGGGGTCTGCGATAGCACCACGGTGACAGACTGGCCTTCAAGCACCTTCTCGACGGGGCTGCCTTCCACAAAAAGACCGGTGACGTTGGCCGTGCTGTGAAGATCGGTGTAGCCAAGAAACTGGGTATCGCAGCCTTCATAGCTAAGGCCCGCACCTTGCTTGAACTTGCTTGAGGCCCGTGCCTGATCACGCTGGCGGTCCATGGCCTTCTCAAAACCGGCTTCATCCACCGTGAGACCCTTCTCGCGGCAGACATCGGCAGTAAGGTCCAGTGGGAATCCAAACGTGTCATAGAGCATGAAGGCGGTCTGACCATCAAGGGCCTGGCCTTCTTTCAGTGACGCCAGAGCCTGAGACAAAATGCCCATACCCTTTTCAAGCGTTTCGCCAAAGCGTTCCTCTTCGGTCTTTAGCACGTCCGCAACTCGCGTTGCGATGGCGTGAAGTTCCGGATAGGCCTCCCCCATTTCTTGGTCAAGGGCCTTCACGAGTCTGCAGAAAAAGGGCTGGGTCTGTCCAAGCTTGTGGCCATGACGCAAGGCCCTGCGAATAATTCGTCGAAGCACATAGCCACGCCCTTCATTGCCCGGAATAACGCCATCAACAATTAAAAAGCTGCAGGCCCTTATGTGGTCAGCAATAACTCGCAAGGAGGGGTTCTCAAGATCTTGGCAGCCCGTTTCGTGGGCTGCAGCCTTGATAAGGTTCTGAAAAAGATCGATCTCGTAGTTGCTGTGTACGCCCTGTAAAACGGCTGCAATGCGCTCAAGACCCATGCCAGTATCCACGCAAGGCTTCGGCAGCGGGTTTAAAACACCCGCCTCGCCCCTATCGAACTGCATGAAGACGAGGTTCCAGATTTCTATATAGCGGTCGCCGTCGGCGTCATCGGAACCTGGGGGCCCTCCCCAGACCTCGGGCCCATGGTCGAAGAAGATTTCGCTGCAGGGGCCGCAGGGACCGGTGTCTGCCATTTGCCAGAAGTTGTCGCTGGCGTAGCGCGCGCCCTTGTTGTCACCAATGCGAACAATGCGCTCAACGGGCACCCCCATTTTCTCTTTCCAGATGGCATAAGCCTCATCGTCGTCCTGGTAGACCGTAACCCAGAGCTTTTCTTTAGGCAGGCCGTAGACCTCGGTAAGGAGCCGCCAGGCGAACGAAATAGCGTCTTCTTTGAAATAATCGCCAAACGAAAAATTGCCGAGCATCTCGAAAAAGGTGTGGTGCCTTGCGGTGTAGCCCACATTTTCAAGGTCGTTGTGCTTACCGCCCGCGCGAACGCTGCGCTGTGAGGATGTTGCTCTCTTATAGGGGCGCAGTTCTTTTCCTAAGAAAACGTCCTTGAACTGCACCATACCGCTGTTGGTGAAAAGCAAGGTGGGGTCGTTGGCGGGCACCAAGGGGCTTGATGCAACCACCGTATGCCCTTGCTGGGCAAAGAAGTCCAAGAACTTTTGACGAATTTCTGAAACGGTCAGTGTGGCCATGGCGCACAGTTTAAGGGAACACGGGATAATCGCGTAGTTAACGACTATTTCTACGGAGCCTTTTGCCATGCCGAGCATTCAAGACAAGCAGTACGACGCCAGCCCCGCCACCCGCGTGGCCTTTCTAGGCCTTGGAGTTATGGGTTTTCCCATGGCAGGCCATCTTGCCAAGGCTGGCCACAGCGTGACGGTCTACAACCGGTCGACCGAGAAGGCCAAGGCCTGGGTCGCCGAGTTTGGTGGCTCCGCCGCGGCAACTCCCGCCGAGGCTGCTAAGAACGCGGATATTATTTTTTGCTGTGTTGGTAATGACGACGACCTTCGTAGCGTCGTCCTTGGCCCTCAGGGCGCTTTTGCCGGCATGACCAGGGGCAGCCTTTTTGTGGATCACACCACCGCCTCTGCCGAAGTCGCGCGCGACCTTGCCACTCAGGCCAAGTCCCTTGGCGTGAGCTTTATTGATGCGCCTGTCTCCGGTGGTCAGGCGGGTGCTGTAAACGGCCTGCTTACCGTTATGGTGGGCGGTAGTCAGGCCGATTTCGACCGCGCCCGTCCGGTGGCCATGGCTTTTTCGCGGGCCTTTACTCGCATTGGCGAGTCGGGCTCGGGTCAGCTTGCCAAGATGGTCAACCAGATTTGCATTGCGGGGTTGGTTCAAGGCTTGTCGGAGGGGGTAGCCTTTGGAATGAAGGCAGGCCTTGATATGAAACTGGTGCTTGATGTTATTGGCAAGGGGGCTGCCCAGTCTTGGCAGATGGACAACCGTGGGGGCACCATGGTGGACGGCAAGTTTGATTTTGGTTTTGCTGTGGACTGGATGCGTAAAGACCTCGGGCTTTGCATGGAAGAGTCTCGCCGTAATGGGGCGAAGCTTCCGGTCACGGCGCTGGTGGACCAGTTCTATGCCGACGTTCAGTCCAAGGGCGGTCGCCGGTGGGATACCTCAAGTCTTATCACGCGGCTTCTCGATTAAGTCTTTATGGCGGTTTTCACGCCGGTCTCGTCTGCGGCTGCCGAGTCGTTTCTTGGTAGCTATGACCTAGGGGAGCTCGTCTCCTTAAAAGGCATTGCCGCGGGCATTGAAAACAGCAATTTTTTCTTAACCAGCACCCGGGGTGAGTTCGTTCTCACCCTTTTTGAGCGGCTTTCAGCCGAGCAGCTTCCTTATTACCTAGGGCTCATGCGTCACCTTGAGTCAAGGTCGGTGGCCTGTGCCGCCCCGCTTCCTAATAGGGAAGGTAAGCTTCTCGGCCATTGCGAAGGCAAGCCTGCCGCCTTGGTGCGTCGACTTAAAGGCAGTGATGTGAGCGACCCCACGCCCGAGCACTGTGCGCTTGTGGGTGCTGAGCTTGCCAAGAGCCATGTTGCTGTTGTCGATTTTGAAATGCGTCAGCCCAACCTTCGCGGACTCGCCTGGTGGCAGCAGGTGTTACCCGACCTCTGGTCGCGTATGCCGGCCGAGATGGTTCGTCTGACCCAGGACGAGCTCCAGGCTCAGCAAGGCTTTCATCAGTCCCCAGGCTACCTTGGCCTTGCGCAGGGCGCTGTTCACGCCGATCTTTTTCGTGACAACGTGCTTTTTGAGCAGCGAACAATCGAGGCCTCCTCGCATGCGTCTCCGGTGCTTGGCGGCTTTATCGATTACTACTTTGCAGGCAACGATGCGTTTTTGTTCGACCTTGCAGTGGCCTATAACGACTGGGCACATGAGAAACCGGAGAATGGCCAGGCCATGTTGTCAGCCTACGCGGGCCTTAAGCCTTTTAGCCCTCACGAGCGCCAGGCCTGGGCCATGATGCGGCGAACAGCGGCCTTCCGATTTCTTGTCTCGCGGCTTTATGACTGGTATCGGCCCCGCCCTGCCGAGATGCTCACCGCCAAAGATCCCGCATACTTTGAGGCCATCCTTAACCATTGCCGTTCATCGGAGGCCATGCGCGAATGCTTGCCATGAAAATTCAGCCCGCCCCTCGTACGGTTGCAGCACGCATCGGCATGGCTTGGCTTATGGAAGGGTTTCGGCTTTTTCACCGTCAGCCACTCATCTGGTTTCTTACGCTCTTTGCCTATTGGGCGGGGTTGGTTATTCTTGCCATGGTCCCGCTGCTTGGCCTGGTTGCGCCACTCATTCTTACGCCGGGCCTTGGGTTTGGTTTTGTTGCGCTTGCTTACGCGGTCGATCGCCAAGAGATGCCCATGCCCTTGTTGCTCGTATCGGGTTTTCGTAGTGACAAGGCCAAGCCGTTGCTGCAGATGGGGTTGCTCTATTTCCTAGGGCTTGTTGTTGTCCTTGTGCTTGCCTGGATGGTGGACGGAGGCAGCCTTTTTAGGGCTGTTAGCCAGTCGCCCGAAGAGTTAACCGATCCGACCATCTCCATGGACCCAAGTCTCCAGTGGGGCCTTATTGTGGCGATCCTTGGCTATCTGCCCGTGTTGATGGCTTTCTGGTATGCCCCACAACTTGTGGTCTGGGGCCAGTTTCCTGTGGCCAAGGCACTTTTTTATTCGTTCTTTGCCGTCTGGCGAAACCGCCGCGCGTTTCTCGTCTATGGTCTTTCCTGGTTTGCTCTTTTTATCTTTCTCAGTCTGTTGGTCTCGGCCTTCACAACCCTTGCGGGTTTAAGTCAACAGGCTGTTTTCACCCTGCTCATGCCCATCACCTTCATTCTTATTGCGGTGGCACATGGGTCGTTCTACGCAAGCACGCGCGATGTCTTCGGCACATTCCCGGAACCCAAGGAGCCGAACCTTAGGCTTGTTCCGAACAACGAGGCGAGCGAAGAATCCGATTCGGGCGAGCCTTCCAACGACCCTAGAGACGCCAATACACCTGATCATCCCGAGAAAAAAGACTAGGGATTACACCCATTTTTGCGGGTTTTTCTTCGTTTGTCCCCTGTTTGTTCATGCTAAAGCCGCCTGATAACGACCTTTGCATGAACAAGCCTAGGTCAATCTGTTGCAGCACAGCTTGTGTCATCCAAGCCCTTGCGAGTAAGGTCGAATCTCGTTGAGGAGGAGAGGCTACGAGGGTACTGCCCAAGTAGCCATTTGGAGGCGATGCAGAGAAATCTGCTTCGCCTTTTTCTTTGTGCAACAGATGGTTTTAAAAGAGCCTACGCGCGAAGAATCGCCTGGTGTTGACCATCCACCTTGCTAAGGGCCACCTCGAACTCGGTGAGTCGCGTCTGCTCCTGCTGAACTACGGCCG